>CAZNVF010000005.1:0-27658 GCA_964576395.1 uncultured Oscillospiraceae bacterium | reverse complement strand
GAAACTATATCATAGTATATCATGGCTGGGGTATTGTCTCCAGTATTGACCCGTGCAAGGGGGTCCTGTACAACGGAATTGCGGAGAAATCCGTCACGGTAGCCACGGCGTACGCCCTCATTTATGGCATCCTCAATGCTGCCGGAAACATGCACCTCCTGCCCAATCTCAAGAAAAACGCAGGCGACACCGGTATCTTGGCAGATTGGCAGGCTTTCTCTTTCAGCAAGGGAATAATTTTCGGTAATGCGCGAAAGTATTTCCTTTGCCGGAGCCCAGTTTTCCTCGCTTTTGCGAAGGGCAATACAGCTTTTAACATCCTCGGGAAGTTTTATGTTGGCCTCAATACAAAGCCGAGCTACCGTCTCGGTTATAAGCGAGGGGTCTATTTCACGCATAGAAAGCATCTCCGTTCCTGATTAGTACAGCGCGCAGCGCAAAAACAAAAAAGCGGCATGGAGCCGCTTTTTTCTGTGCTTAAACTCCAAGCATCCATTTGGCAAACTGAAAATAGATAAGAAGCGACAAAGCATCGACAATGGTTGTAATAAAAGGAGAAGCCATTACCGCCGGGTCAAATCCGATCTTCTTAGCAAGAAGGGGCATTGTGCAGCCCACCACCTTGGCACAGATTATGGTAAAGAAAAGGGTAAGGCAAACCACTCCCGCTACAAACGGCGTTATTCCCTCATTTCCAAGAAGCATTCCATCAAAAAGCATTATCTTCGCGAAGTTAACTACGGCAAGAGTAAGACCGCAGAGAACAGCAACCCGAATTTCTTTCCATATTACTTTAAAAAGGTCACCGAACTCTATATCATTCAGTGAGATACCGCGAATTACAGTTACAGAAGCCTGGGAGCCGCAGTTACCACCAGTATCCATCAGCATAGGTATAAAAGCCGTAAGGGCCACATAGGCGGCAAGGGCGTCTTCAAAGCCTGTGATTATCATTCCGGTAAAAGTTGCTGATATCATCAAAAGGAGCAGCCATGGAATACGGGATTTCCAAATTTCCAAAACGCTGGTTTTGAGATAGGGCTTGTCAGTAGGGGTGATAGCGGCCATTTTTTCGATATCTTCAGTGGCCTCTTCTTCCATTACATCGATGGCGTCATCGAAGGTGACTATACCGACAATGCGGTTTTCTGAATCGACGACCGGCATGGCGTCAAAGTCGTATTTGCTCATATCCTGAGCAACAATCTCTTTGTCCTCGTGCGTACTTACGGAGATAATCTGCGGATCCATAATATCGCCGATAAGGGTGGAAGTATCCTTTGTAAGTATCAGTGTTCTAATAGTAACATACCCAAGCAGATGGCGGCTTTCATCCGTTACATAACAGACATTGATAGTCTCGGAATCGGTTCCCTTTTCCCTTATCACGTCAAAAGCGCCGGCAACAGTGGTGTTCCGGCGAAGACGGATAAATTCCGTTGTCATAATGGAACCCGCGGAATCTTCCGGGTACTGGAGAAGCTTATTTATATCCTGTCTTGTTTCCGGGTCAGAATATTTAAGAATCCTTTTCACAACGTTTGCGGGCATTTCTTCAATGATATCTACAGTATCATCAAGGTATAGGTCATCTAGAATCTGTTTGAGCTCAGTGTTGGAAAAGCCGCGGATGAGCATTTCTTGTGAATCGCTTTCAAGTTCAACAAAAACATCCGCAGCGGTCTCCTTTGGAAGGAGCCGAAACATAACGGGAAGATATTCCCCCGGAAGGTCCTCAAAAAGAAGAGCGATATCCGTCGGATACAGTGAGCTAAACTCCTTCTTAAGGTCGTTGTACTTTTTTTCGCTTGCAAGTTGTTCCAGTTTTTCAAGCGTTTCGCCATATTTTTCTTCAAAATCAGACATAGCAAATCCCCCTTCCCGATAAAATACCAAATATATAATATTCCCTAAAATATGCATTTGTCAACAAAGCAAAGGTGACTTTTGCAAAAAATCCCAAGCAACTTTCTTCGTAAGCAGTAATTTTAATTTTTAAGTTTTTCTTCCTAGAGCCTTTAGCTATGGGCAAAAAAATAAAAAAGCGGCGCTCGGCGCCGCCAAATTTTTATTGAAGTGGTCAGTTCGCATGTGCAGAAATAAAACCGTTTACTTCTGAAGGGCTTATTCCAAGCACCCATGCAAATTCACCATAAATAAGCTTTTCAGCTCTTTGCATCATTGCTTCATCAGCACTGCGAAGTTTCTTGCCTTTTTCCGCCAGCTCTTTTTTGCGAAGATATAGAGTGCGAAGAAGCTTGACAACATCCTGCCTTGTGCCCTCTTCCAAAATGCTCCTGAAAGTTTCAATGCGCTCTTTGTCATTAATTATCCATTCAAAACCCTCTTCAGGCATTGAAGAGATCATGTCGTAAACTTCCTTTTCTGTAAGGAGGGTACGCACATTTGAAACAAGCTTTTCACTGTCTGTTGGAATATAAACTGTGGATCGGGCATCATAAACCGGCTGCAACACATAATATTCTTTTTTCCCACTTCCGCAGTCACGAACACAGATGTCCTCTACCCGGCAAACGCCGCTTGAACCATATACGAATGTTTCTCCAACATTAAGCACAAAAAACTCTCCTTCGCTTAAAAATGCGTATAATATACACATATTTTATCACATTACAAAATACCATGTTTATCATACATTATTATTGGCACAAATTGTAATAGGCAATTTTCATAAAATTATAATGGGTTATTTTATAGCAAAAAGCACAAAAAATTGCCCGCCAAAGGTGGGCAATAAAATTTTGCGGCAGAATAAAACAAAAAATTTAAATTTATTTTTTAAAGCTTTGAGCAGATTTGTAGCCGTATTTTTCTTCTGTTTCAAGAACGGCGCGGTTTATGGCCTTTCCAAGAACATGGGCTGCCAGGGTGCCTACTACGTCTGCACTGGATTTTACCTTGCCTACCGACAGAGCATATATAGAGTCCCCGTCCATAGATGTGTTCACCGGCCGAATGGTACGGGCAAGGCCATTGCTTGCCATGGCGGCAACCTTATTCATCTCGGCCTTATTAAGGTTTGCGTTGGTTATAACCGCGCCTATGGTGGTGTTAAAAGAGAATTTGCTTGCAATTTGCAGAAGCTTTACAGCTTCCGCCTCACTGGAGAGCATACCGTCCTTATTGTTGTTTAAAAGTCCGGCAAGCTGTTTGTTGGAATCCATTTCAAAAACATCGCCGGCGGCGTTTACTACAGCTACCGCTCCAACCTGAAGTCCGCCCACCTGCAAACAATAGCACCCCAGGCCTGACTTCATGGCAGAGCCGTCGCCGTGCATTTTACCTACTGTTGCGCCCATTCCTGCGCCTACATTGCCGTTGCGCTCAATGTTTTTTTCACTATCAATGCAGGCTGCATAGCCCATTTCAGCGTCCGGCCGTACCTTACCGTCAACGCAGCCAAGGTCAAAAATGCAGGAACCGACAACTATTGGAACCGTCGCCTTTCCGACTTTGACGCCCATACCTTTTTCCTCAAGGTACTTCATAACGCCGCCGGCAGAGTCCAGGCCAAAAGCGCTTCCGCCGCTTAACAAAACGGCGTTTACACCGTCGTTGCTCTTGAGCGGGTTTAAAAGCTCTGTTTCGCGCGAGGCAGGGCCACCCCCACGTATATCCACACCGCAAATGGACCTTTTGTCGCAAATTATAACGGTACAGCCGGTGGCATGTTCTTCGTTTTGAGCATGGCCAATGTGTATATTTTTAATTTCGCTTATGCTTATTTCTTTCCATTCGCTCATGTTATCACCTCTTATTAATATTGAATAAAATAATACCACAGAAAATCAAATTCAAAAGTTCAGGCAATTAAAGAAAGTCATATAGCTTCTCTATTCCCCTGGGCCTATCCGTACCGGATAGGCTATTATAAATGTGCGCAAGTTTTTTGCTGAGCGTTTCAAGAAGCGCAGGGTCTTTTTCTTTTTCATATTGTTCAAAAACTGGCTCAAAAGCATTTTCGCCATGCTTTATATCCATACCCCAAAACGCATCCGTTACAGCATATAAATGCTGAACATACTGCCATTCCCCGGGGGGTATCTCCCTAACAGAACAGTATCCTCGCAGAAAGCTTTTGAACAAACAAAGATTGAATTCAGGCGTTGCCGGCTCCTCGTAGTC
This sequence comes from uncultured Oscillospiraceae bacterium, assembly GCA_964576395.1. Taxonomy (GTDB): domain Bacteria; phylum Bacillota; class Clostridia; order Oscillospirales; family Ruminococcaceae; genus UMGS1668. The sequence continues at coordinate 23,512 of CAZNVF010000005.1, read as the reverse complement.
CATGAGCCGTGAAACAAAAATGCCCTGCATTATGGTGTCGCACAGCAGGCGATTATCCGCACAGTTGTTGAAATCAAACATTCCTATATTGCCATCAGAGGTTCTGTACAAATTACAGTTGCTTAGGTCGCCCTGCACAGCGTAAGCGGGCTCTGTTTTCAGCGGTTCAAGGGCCCGCAAACGTTCTTTATAAAGGTCTTTTATCTTGCAGCCCAGGCTCTGCAGCTTTGGCGGAAACCTATTGGCAAGCTTTTCAAAGGTATTGTAAAAAAACAGGTCGTTCTCTTTGAACGGGTCAAAAAGTGTGCTTCCGCTGACATGGCAGTTATTTTCCTCTGAAACTCGGTGTGCCTTCGCGATTAAGGCGCCTATTTCAAATGCGCTTTCCGCCGTTACGGTTTTAAGTTCGCCGGGCATAAAAGCTTCAGCAGTGGCGCAAACAGAATAACCGCCTACTGTTAACGGCAGGGTATATTGCGTCGGGCTACTGAGCACAGAATACTTTTGAGCACAGTTTACTCCGAAACGGCGCAACAGTTCAGAAAAGCGGGACTGCTCCTCAATTTGGCTTTGTGGGTGCTCATTTTCATTTAAAAATTTTATGATGACGCCGCTTCCATCACAAAGCTTTACTGATAGAATAAGCCTCACCTCTTTGGAATTTGGGTCATTGTTTTCGTAATTATAGCGAGTGATCTCCCTAAAATCCGTAAAGCGGTATTCAAGCCCAAAAGATTTTAACACATATTCAATTTCTGTTTGTGAAACGGTAAAAATTTTGTCCATAAAAGTGTCCTTTTTATATAATGGTCGTTATATATTATATCTCTAATCAAAAAGGTTTGTAAAGAAGATGGGAACCTGTTTAAAATTATAAAACAAAAAAGCTTGCCGTTGGTGAACCTTTTGACTTTACCGCTATCCATTAGCGCATGCTAATGGGCCTTCCCCGACCTTTCGTTCCGATATCGGAACTTAAGAAGAACGTGTGATTTTTCGCAAACGGTGCTCGGCCCCCGTAGAAAGGCTGTCAAGGTTGTCACTAAGCGCTTTCACAAGTTTTTGATGTTGTCCCTTCAAAAATCCGCAGAGTTATAGCGCAGCCGTGTGCATGTGAGGGCTCCTCTGCGTGCATAAAAAAGAGCCCCACCAAAAAGTGAGGCTCCGGGGATTCTGTTCCCTGGAAGCGATTAACGCTTGCTGAACTGAGGCGCACGACGTGCTTTTTTGAGACCGTATTTTTTACGTTCTTTCATTCTGGGGTCACGAGTAAGAAGGCCTGCTTTTTTAAGCACAGGGCGAAGCTCCTCATTATACTGAAGAAGAGCACGGGAAATGCCATGACGGATAGCGCCGGCTTGGCCGGTTACACCGCCGCCAGTGACGGTGCAGATAATGTCAAATACTCCGTTGGTTTCAGTGAGCTCAAGGGGCTGGCGAACAATAAGTTTAAGGGTATCAAGGCCAAAATAATCTTCAATGTCGCGGCCGTTGATAGTGATAGCGCCGGTTCCGTTCGGATATAAACGGACGCGGGAAACAGAGCTTTTTCTTCTACCGGTACCATAGAAGAAAGGATTGGAATCATACATTGTTTACGTCCTCCTTCCGAATCAGCGTACCCAGGCCTCAGGGGCCTGAGCTTCATGTTTGTGGTTTGCGCCAGCATATATGTGGCAGCGGGTAAGGCTTTTTGCACCAACGCTGTTTGCGGGAAGCATGCCTTTAATAGCAAGCTTCATAGCAAAAACGGGTTTTTCAGCCATAAGGGTCTTGTAATTGACCTCTTTAAGGTGGCCAACATAACCGGTGTGATGGCGATACTTCTTTTGGATGAGTTTGTTGCCGGTAAGAACAGCTTTCTCAGCATTTACAATGACAACATAGTCGCCACAGTCAGCATGAGGAGCAAAATCAACTTTATGTTTGCCGCGAAGAAGAGTTGCAGCAGTGGCAGCAGTGCGGCCAAGGGGTTTGCCTGCTGCATCAAGAACATACCATTTGCGCTCAACAGTAGCAGCTTTAGGCATAGTAGTGGACATAGCTTTTACCTCCGTTAAAATTTCCTTTGTTTTTCTTTCTTTCAGAAAGCGACAGGAATTATTATAACTAAATAAAATCTTCATGTCAACAGATTTTTAAATAAAATTTAATTTGTAAATAAAATACTTCGTTTTTTGCTTGTTTTCTTTAGTTTTCTTTGTTTTTCTAACTTTCAATTTGCATTATTGATATATAGAAGACGGCTAAACAGAGATTTTGCAGGAACCTTTTTAAATTTCATAATTTTTGCTTGTATTACATATATTATTTCGTTAAATTTGTCTATGATGTCGATTGTAAAATCTACACAAAGGTGATATAATTATTTATTAGTAAAAGCTATCATTTAGAAAGGCTTAAACTTTTTGTTACCATGAAAAAGAAGATCGCAAAAAACAGTACAGCATGGGTCCTAATAACTGTTTGCTGGATGACTTACAGTTTTTCATATATAGGAAGGCTCAATTTTTCTGCCTCTATGGCGGATATGACATCGTCGGGGGTACTTTTTGCTTCGCAGGCTGGTGCAGTCACCACAGGCTTTTTCATTTGCTATGGGTGCGGTCAGTTCCTGAGCGGAATACTGGGGGATAAAATATCGCCGCGCTACCTTGTTTTTACGGGCCTTATATGTTCCGCGCTTATAAATTTATGTATATCCTTTGCCCCGCCGTTTTGGCTTATGATAGGTCTTTGGAGCCTTAACGGCCTTTCCCAAGCGTTGCTTTGGGCTCCAATTTGCAAAATAGTTTCCGACAGGCTCACCAGTGAAAAGCGAAGGAAGGCCTGCACCATACTTGCTACGACCATGGCTGCAGGTACGCTGTTTGCCTACATTCTTTCCGCAGTGCTTATAAGCCTCTATGGTTGGACTGCGTCTTTCCGTTGCGGCATGGCGGCCACACTGTTTGCGGCGGTGGTTTGGATAGTTACCACAACGAAAATCGAACACGATGCCGATAAAAACGGTATAATGGAGGAAAGCGTAGCGCCTGCCGCTGAAAATGACGGGGAAGAGGTTCCCCATGATGAGGTTCCCAAAAAACTGTTTAAATTATTTACCGTTTCCGGTTTGGCAGTGCTTTCCCTTGCGGGCGGTGTGCAGGGCGTACTTAAGGACTGCATGTCTACGTGGGTGCCGACCTTCATCACGGATATGTTTGATATGGGTGCGGTCATATCCATACTTACTGGGACGCTTCTTCCAATAGTGGGTTTGTTCGGGCCCTACATAGCCAACAGGCTTATAGTAAAAACACGCGACGAGCTTTACTCGCTTTTTGTGCTTTTCCTTGTTTCGGCCGGCAGCCTTTCGCTGCTTGCTCTTTTTGGCCGATTCTCACTGGTAATTTCTATAATTGCCCTCGCGGTGACCTATGCTTGTTCTCTTGGCCAAAACATGATAATCATCGGCAATATCCCAATGTATTTTCACAAGGTGGGCAAAGTATCTACGGTCACAGGAACACTAAATTCAATTTCATACATGAGCACCGCAGCCGTGAGTTGGCTTACGGGCGTGCTTGTTGAAAAAACCGGCTGGAGCGTTGTTATGGTGCTTTGGCTTATGCTTACAGTGTTTGCGGCAGTGGCAACGCTTTTTGCAAAGCGCCGCTGGAACAAATTTAGAAGAAATCTGTTCTGATGATCTGGTACTATACTGTTTTTGCCTGCGCGGAAGCGGTATAGTTTTTGCGTGGTAAAAGGGCTGGTTCCACACACAATTTATGTCAACAACCATATTTTTTTAACTTTTTAAAACTTTCTATTGACATGGAACGAAATTTATGGTATTCTAACTTTTGCGGAAAAACCGTCATGCGTTGTTAGCTCAGTTGGATAGAGTGACTGGCTACGAACCAGTAGGCCGAGGGTTCGAGTCCCCCACAGCGCACCAAAGCTGGACGCCAAATTTGATACAAATGCGTATCACAATTGGCGTTCAGCTTTTATTATTTGGTAAACAAATACATCTATTTTTAAAGATAGGGGTGATATGTTTTGTTTAAAGGCAGCGCTGTTCAGCATCCGCAAAAATGGCGTGAAACCTGTGACCCATATTCATTAAATTACCATATTTTTAAACTTGAAGAAGTTTTGGGCTACCCGCATGCTGGAAACGATGTATTCTACGTAAAAGGGTTATATAATCAAAAAGAAGTAACCGCTTATATAAAGGTTGCAAGACAAAAAGGCGCCGCAATAGAAAACGATGTGCGAATAGCAGGCCAGCTTGATTGGGAAAGCGTTCCAAAAGTTATCGATTGGGATTTTGGCGAGACGCCCTTTTCTGTGACGCTTGAGCGCCCGGGAAAACGGCTTTCAGTAATTGTGGGAGATAACGCTGACAAAGCTTCTCTGGCCTATATGAAAAAATATGGCGAAGCTTTGGGTCAGATACACAGTATAACGGATATATCCGCGTCACCTGTTGCAGATAGGCGCTTTTTTCACGCGCCGTCGGGCGAAGAGCTTGAAAGTTTGGGGCTGAAATCACTGGCAAGTTTTTTTAAAAATAGACCGGAAAACCCCGTCACCGTCTTCTGCCATGGGGATTTTCATTATGCAAATGTTCTTTGGAATGAAGGGCAGATCAGCGGCATTCTTGATTTTGAACTGGCCGGATTTGGGAACCGGGATTTTGATATTGCGTGGGCAACGGCTCTTAGGCCGGAGCAGAAATTTTTAAAGACGGATGAAGAATTGCAGCAATTCTTAGATGGGTACAGTAAATATGGTAATTATGACTACAGTGCCATAAAATATTATACGGCGCAAATTTATGTCCACTTTCTCCAGTTCAGCAAGGATAACAGCGAATATTGCAGCTATGTTTACAAGTGGCTTAAAAATATCTGCGAATGAACGGCAAAGCGATAAATATCCATGGTTAACAGTAGAAAATTGGATTAAAATAGTTTAAGTAGCCCGTTTCTTTTGATTACAAAAGAAACGGGCTACAATTGAAAAAATTCCTGAACCACTGTGTTCCAACCGGGCTTTTATATTGCTGAATGAAAAAGGGCCGGCGTTAGTTAAGTTTATTTAAATAGATCTCCGCGGCTTTGAGCACCAACGCCTGCGTTTTTCCGTCGGGAACGGCCCCTTTGAGCACCAATTCCTTAGCCTCTGAAAGAGGCATCTGAACAACATCTAAAAATTCGTCCTCATCAAGATTTTGCCTGGTTTTATAGAGATCTTCTGCAAGGAAAAGCCAGATCACTTCATCACAAAATCCCGGCGAAGAAATAAAGGGACCTAACTCGGTCCACTTCTCCGCGGCTATGCCGCATTCCTCTGAAAGCTCCCGTTTAGCGCAATCAAGAGGCAATTCATCGGGGTCAAGTTTCCCGGCGGGAACCTCAAAAAGCGTGCGCCCAACAGCGTAGCGAAACTGTCTTACAAAAAAGGCGCGGCCTGCATTGTCAATGGCCATTACAGCCGCCGCACCTTTATGATGCACTACTTCTCTTACGGAAGAGCCGCCGTTTTCTAAAATAACCGTATCGCGAACTACATTTATTATTTTTCCGTCATATATGGTTTCGGAATCCAAAGTTTTTTCAAAATGCTTCATTAAAAATTCCCCTTTTAGAATCCTAATTTCTTTTATTTTAACATATATTATGTTGGAAATGAATAGCTTAGGAGAAGAAATTATGGATTTTAACACCCTGCCAACGCAGACAAACCTTGAAGGTTACATACGAAAAATAGGCCGTGCTCATCCGCATGTAAATATATTTACAGCGGGGAAAAGCTTTCTTGGAAGAAAAATACCGGTGCTCGCACTTGGGAACACCTGCGGCTGCGCCGCCTTTGTGGGCGCCACCCACGGCAGTGAATGGCTTACAGCGCTTCTTTTGCTGCGCTTTTTTGATGAGGTGTGCTTCGCTTTCGAGCATGGAGAAAATTTCTGTGGCGTAAATGTTGGTAAAGCAATATTTAAACGTGGAATAGCGGTAATGCCTGTGCTGAACCCTGACGGTGTGGAAATAAACCTAAGAGGTCTCTCGGGAGCGCTTTCGGCTGAAAAGCGGGTAGAAAGGCTTGCAAAAGGTGACTTTACACATTGGAACGCCAATGCCAGAGGTGTAGACCTGAACCACAATTTTGGAGCGGGATGGGAGATACTTCAAACGCTTGAACGCCAAGAGGGCATTTACGGCCCTGCACCAAGAAAATACGGCGGTCCACGGCCATTTTCTGAACCGGAAACAAGGGCCGTCTGCGGCTTTTGCAGCACGTTCAATGTGCGGCGACTCTATTCTTTCCATTCCCAGGGCGAGGAAATATATTGGTATTATGGGCCGGAAACGCCGCTGATAAGCCGCAGCATAGGCGAACGCCTTGCCGCTGCATCCGGCTATAAAATGATCCTGCCGGAGGGCACCGCTTCCCATGGAGGATTAAAGGATTGGTACATAAAGAATTTCCACCGGCCGGGCTTTACTATTGAAATAGGAAGGGGCGAAAACCCTCTTCCGCTTGAAGATTTGGACAGGATATATGATAAGGCAAAGAAAATGCTTGCTGATATGCTGGTTCTTTAATCAAAACAAATAAGAAATCTATCAAAACAGCCTTAAGCATGCATGGACTGCTGCAAAAAAGTGAATCGCACGCACATTTTCAGTATAAAAAAATAAAAAGGCAGCCTATCGGCTGCCCTTTTTATTTTTAGATCAATCAAGTTCAAACGCGCCGGTATAGAGCTGGTAATATCTGCCTTTTTGGGCAATAAGTTTATCGTGACTCCCGCGTTCGATAATGCGTCCATGGTCGAGCACCATTATTACATCGGAGTTTTGAACGGTGGAAAGGCGATGTGCAATTACAAATACCGTACGCCCATACATAAGAGCGTCCATACCGTGCTGGACTATCGCCTCCGTTCTGGTATCAATGGAGGATGTTGCTTCATCAAGTATCATTACGGGCGGGTCTGCAACAGCAGCTCTTGCGATAGAAATAAGCTGGCGCTGCCCCTGTGAAAGGCCGCTGCCGTCGCCTTCCAGCACTGTATTATAACCCTGAGGCAGCATGCGGATAAAACCGTCGGCATCTGCAAGCTCTGCAGCAGCAATACATTCTTCATCCGTGGCACCGGGACGACCGTAGCGCAGGTTTTCCATAACAGTGCCGGTAAAGAGGTTTACATCTTGAAGCACGACACCCATGGAGCGGCGAAGATCGTCTTTATTTATATCGCATATATTGATTCCGTCATAGGTTATAGAACCGTTTTCAATATCGTAAAAATGGTTTATAAGGTTTGTAATTGTGGTTTTGCCAGCGCCTGTGGCGCCCACAAGGGCCACTTTCTGACCTGGCTCTGCATAAAAGCTCACATCGTGAAGAACGCGTTTGCCCTTCTCATATGAGAAATCCACATGGTCAAGGCAAACTTCCCCTTTAAGTTCGCGGTACTCAAAGGTGCCGTCTTCACGGGGCACCTTCCAAGCCCAGTGTTCAGTGCGTTCCTCGGTCTCTTCAAGAATGCCGTTCTTTTGCGTGATGTTCACTAAGGTAACGCGGCCCACGTTTTCCTCAATTGGTTCGTCGATAAGTTCAAAAATACGTTTCGCACCGGAGAGAGCCATAATAACGGCGTTTATCTGGTTTGATACTTGGCCTATCGGCTGGCAAAAACTTCGTGAAAGCTGCAGGAAAGAGGCGATCGCGCCAAGCGTCAGAGCTGAAACACCCGTAATGCTCACATTGGTCGCACCGCTTAACGCGAGAAATCCGCCTGAAATAGCAATTATAGCATAAAGAAAGTAACCAAGTCCGTTCATAAGCGGCATAAGTGTATTGGCAAGCTTGTTCGCATTGGTTGAGTTTTCGCAAAGGTCAATATTTTTTACATCAAAAGCTTCTTTGGCCTTTTCTTCATGGTTGAATACTTTTACAACTTTCTGGCCGTTTATCATCTCTTCAATATAGCCGTTAACGTCACCTATGGAACGCTGGGCTTTTATAAAGTATCCGCCTGATTTTGACGTTATAACTCCAAGCAGCTTGAACATGAAGAAAGTAAAAACAACCACTATCAGCGTCAGCCAAACGCTACAGCTGAGCATTGCGATAAACACAACTATAATAGTAAGCAGAGATTGTACCATCTGGGGTACGCTCTGTGAAAGCATCTGGCGCAAAGTATCAGCATCATTGGTATAATAGCTCATAACATCGCCGTGAGAGTGATTATCGAAATATTTGATGGGAAGGCGCTGCATATGGCGGAACATATTGTCACGTATATCCTTTAATATGTTCTGTGTAACAGCTGTCATTGTGCGGTTATAAAAAAGCGTTGAGAGAATTCCAAGCACATAAAGCACCGCCATTCCGGCAATGGCGCCAATAAGAGCGGAAAAATCGGGGTCGGGAACTCCAATAAGAGGGGTAATATAATCATCTATAAGGGTTTTTATAAAAAGTGACGAAGCAACGCTTGCAATAGTGCTAATGACTATGCAGGCAAAAACAAACACGATTTTCCACTTATAACCGCGGAAATATGAAAGAAGGCGTCTTACGGTATTGGCGTCAATACTATTTACGGGGTGGCCTCCTTTGCCGCCTACAGACGGCCTTTTTGCCGGCTTGTTATCAGTCATCGGACATACCTCCTTTCTGAGATTCATAAACTTCACGGTAGATATCGCTTGAAGCCACAAGTTCTTCGTGAGTGCCTATGGCGGCTATGCGCCCGTCTTCCAGCACAATGATCTTGTCTGCGTCCTGAACAGAGGCGATACGCTGGGCAATGATTATTTTTGTAGTGTCGGGGATCTCCTCCGCAAAGGCTTTACGAATAAGGGCGTCAGTTTTGGTGTCAACCGCGCTGGTAGAGTCATCAAGTATCAATATTTTGGGCTTTTTAAGTAGCGCTCTTGCAATGCAGAGCCGCTGTTTTTGTCCGCCCGAGACGTTGGCGCCGCCCTGTTCAATATAGGTGTTGTAACCCTCCGGCATTTCAGATATGAAACCGGATGCCTGAGCGAGGTCACAAGCGTGTTTTATTTCTTCATCTGTGGCGTTCTGGTTGCCCCAAAGAAGATTCTCACGCACGGTTCCCGAAAAGAGCTCATTCTTTTGAAGCACCATTGCGACATTATCACGCAGAGTCTCAAGGTCATAGCTGCGAACGTCGTTCCCGCCAACTTTTACACAGCCGTCAGTGACGTCATATAGTCTTGGGATCATCTGAACGAAGGTGGATTTTGACGAACCGGTTCCGCCGATTATTCCTACTGTTTCGCCAGATTTTATTTCGACGCAGATATCGTCAAGGCAGTTTTTTTCAGCTTTCGCGGAATAACGGAAGAAAACATGGTCGAAACTGATGCTGCCGTCGGGAACTTCATAAATAGGGCTTTCACAGTTTGTAAGGTCGCTTTTTTCTTCAAGAACTTCATAAATACGTCCCGCACTCTCTCGAGAGATGACTATATTTGTGAATACCATCGCGAGCATCATAACGCTCATAAGTATTTGCATTGAATAGGTTATAAGGCTCATAAGCATGCCGGTGCTAAGGCCAAGTTCGGGGTCTCCGCCGGAGGCAACTATGGCCTGAGCCCCAAGCCACGAGACAAGAAGCATACATGCATAAGTGCAACCCTGCATAAGAGGTGAAGCCCAAGCCATGTTCATTTCAGCCCTGGTGAAATCGCGACGTATATCATCGGAAGTGGATTCGAATTTATCCGCCTCGTAATCCTCACGTATAAAGGACTTAACAACACGAATTCCACGAAGGTTTTCCTGAACAGTGCGGTTAAGACGGTCATAAGTTTTGAACACCCGTTTAAAAATTGGGAATGTCTTTGAAATAATGAAGTAAAGCCCAATGGCAATTACAGGAAGGCAGAGTACAAAGATCATCGCGAGCTTCGGGTATATCCTGAAAGCAAAAATAGTGGAGCAAACCATCATAACCGGAGAACGGAAAGCTGTTCTCACCAGCAAAAGATACGCGTTTTGGACGTTGCTGACATCCGTTGTCATACGGGTTATAAGACTGGAAGTGGAAAATTTATCAATGTTTGAAAAAGAAAAATTCTGCACATTATAATACATGTCATGACGCAGATTTTTCGCGAAGCCGCAGGCCGCGGTTGAGGCAAATCTTCCGGCAAGATTTCCGAAAAGTATTACCATCGCGGCATAAATGATCAGTGTAACGCCGATTTTTGTAACCGCTTCCATATCGCCGGCGTTTATTCCAAGATCTATCATATCGGCCATTTTGAACGGAATAAGAACTTCCATAACAACTTCAATCATTACAAAAATTGCAGAAAGGAAGGATGGAAGCTTATATTCCCTTACGCATTTTGAAAGGCGTTTTATCATGCTATTTCCTCCGGGGTTGTTTCAAGATTTGTCATAAGTCTTCTAATGTAGCTGCGGAGGGTGACAAGTTCCTCCTCACTGAAACCTTCAAGAAGCTTTGCTTCAAGCTCGTCTTGGTCCGCTTTAATAAGGGTCAAAATACCCTCAGATTTCTTAGTCAGCACAAGCTTTTTAAGCCTTGCGTCGTAATCGACTTTTTGCCGTTCAATAAAGCCGTCCCTTTCAAGAAGATCGATATTTTTTGAAGCAGTGGAGCGCGTTATTCCAAATTCTTTTTCAAGGTCGCGCTGAAAAACATCCCTGTCGGGATTATTGCTTATATAGATTATTGCCCAGCCGTTGGAACTGGTCATTTTTTCAATTTTCCTCCGGTTGCCGGAATTGAAAACATAGCGCATTATCTTTCTTGAAAGGTAGCAAATATCGCCGCCGATACGCCTTCTATCCGTAGGTTGTTCCTCCTTTTTATCAAATAAAAATTGTTGAATATCAAACAAAATGCATTATACTACTATAGTGCTATAATTGCAAGCAAGTTAACATAAAGTTTACAAATAGTAAAAGGCCATAAAAAAATATTGCTTTTAAATCTATTTTGTAGTATTCTTATCTTAGAAAATTATCGGAGGCTGAAAAATGCGTACTGAAATAACTTATAATGGTAAAAAGTACAATATGATAGAGGACGGCGCTTATAGGGACGACAACGGGTATTATATAGTCCATGTATATGATCCTTTTGAAAAACCTGACGTTTTCGGTTGGCAGAACAGCTTTTATGTCCGGAGCACAGACCCTGAATGTAAAAATATTATCGAAGTGCGCCCGTGGTGCCCCTACAGCAAAACCGAAGGCTTTCTTTGATGTTTTATTAAAAAGTAAAATCCTTCGCCATAAGCGGGGGATTTTTTATATTCTTACTATTTTTACCGGCCGCCGCACGATAAATCCGTTTTTTAAATCAATAAAAACGCCCATCAACGGCAACCATTTATATGTGTCAAAAACAGGTTTTAGCCGTCCAGTACGCAGCAAGAATTAAACCTTTGACGGCTATAAAAGCGGCTATAAAAACAGGCGCTTCGGTAAAAGGCTTTCTTCCGCAGCCGGTTTTTTTATCACTTTCGTCCCCAATAATAATTTGGCATTTTCGTTTGAGGATATTTGCAGAGCTTTGCCACGGTAAGTTGCACAAAAGTTTGACGTAGCGGCACATGCAGTAAAGATGGCCCGATTCTATCACAAACGAGTTTATGTTCCCTAACGTATACAGTGGTCGCATTTCCCATAAAAATTAAGTTCAATTACAAATTCATCGTTTTCTGCAGCGTTTAAGCGTTTATATTTTTAGAACTGGAAAGGGGTCATGTTTTGTATATCCACAGGAAGTTTGTTTTCACCCTTGCCTCCGCTGGGGCAAGTATTAAGTGTTGCGGCCGCAACAAAGGCATATAAAAGAAAACCTGCGCCTTTCAAGCTTTTAAAACATATAATAGTTTTTTCACAATTGAGAAAGATATATGATATCTTTTTGTATGTATAATTATCTAATGAAAATAATATCATAAGAGAAAGCAGTCCGGCTGTCAAATGTTTTTTAGTAAATTTTAATGGCCTTGACAAAATAGCGGTGAAAACAATTTATTCACGGAGTAAAAAACATTGCAATAAAGTAAAAGGCGCTTTGTGTTTTCCACATAAAGTGCCTTTAATAAAAACGCGTTAGTAAGCTGATTTTTTTAAACTAAAAGTTTATATAATTTAAAATATCCAACTTGTTATTATTCCATCTGTTTTCCCAGAAAACTTGCGGCCGCAGCGGCAAGTTTGGAATCAGATTCTGTAGCTTTTGTTTTCCCGTTGGAACAAAGGTATATAACCGCGCCGCAAACGTCGCCGGCAGCAATTATAGAAGCTGCGGTCAGGGCAGTTTTATCTACTCCCTCAACGGGGAAAAATGAAGAATCATTTTCAGCTCCGCGGGCATAAACTGTCCGGCGGTCCATAAGGTCCTCAAGAGCCTGAGAAACCCGGCGCTCAAGCAGCTCCTTTTTGGGTAGCCCTGCGGCGGTTATTACATGATCCCTGTCACAGATAATGACGGGGTTTCCGCCAACTTTATATAGAACTTCCGCATATTGCCCCGCAAATTCAGAAAGTTCGCCAATAGGCGAATACTTTTTAAAAATAACCTCACCGTCATTATCCGTAAAAATTTCGAGCGGGTCACCTTCGCGAATACGCATAGTGCGGCGTATCTCCTTCGGGATAACAACCCTTCCAAGGTCGTCTATCCGCCGGACAATGCCTGTTGCTTTCATATATAAAACCTCCTGCTAAAACTTGGTTTGATAACCATAGTATCTGCAAAAAAATTTACGATATGCAGGTTATAAAAATTTGCTGAATTTTCTAATAAGAACAAAGCAACAGTTTACAGCCAAGGTTACTCTCTCAACATGTGAAAAAGGCTTAAAACCCACTTATAACATACAAAAATCCATCGCTAAACTCCAGCGATGGATTTTTATTCTTTTCTTATAAAACTTTTTTATTGCGTTTTAATTTGATAAAAACCAGCTACAAAAAAAATTGCAGCCGCTTATTAAAACATTATTTTGATTGAAAAGCACCCCTATGGGGTGCTTTTCTTTTTGCATATCTACAGCTGCTACGGTTTTATGTTTTTAATAAACACCATAAGGGTATTAAAAAGGCTGTGCCCGCAGCATTGAACTTGTTGCAAATGCGGCCCGGCAGTGTTGAAACCGTTATTCATGGCGGAAACAAGCCGCTTTGCTAAAAGTACAGAGCCTGGCGGGCGCTTTCGCCACCCGAAACCCGATGGAATACTTCTACTGTTTGCTGACCCGGTGTTAAACGAGGTTTCTAAAACAGAATAGTGTTCTCCAAACATGGCACGGTCCCCTACATAATATGCAAGGTAATTCACGCCCTTTTTGATGTTCTTAATTAACGCTAATTTCCTCAGCGTATATGACGTCCAAACCGTAGTTGAGCAGATTGCCTGTGTGATCCGTCTTTTTGAACAGCAAAAGTATCCCCCAATGGGGCCGCTTTATTGTCATTGCTAATGAATATTCACTTTTACATGTTTACATATAACAGTTTTTGCGAATACAAAAGAATTTTATTGATAATATTCGGCTCTGCCCATTTGACAACGGAAATCTGTACAAGGAAGAAACAAACGGATATAAATACCAAAAAAATAGAAAGCGTCCATTTCTTGCTTGCCTTTTTAATAATGTTGCTGAGAATATATTCCTTAAAATTATTATAACCCTTTATTCATAAAAAGCAAGTCTTGTTGCTACAGCTTGCGGCAGCTCCATAAAATTATAGATGTGCCTAACGAACTTTTCGCGTTTTCGTCAGTTCAAAATGAGTGCTTTTGGATAATTGCCGCCGCAAACCACAAATGCAGCCATATTGGCAAAATTTAATCCATATGGCATAATACCGACGGTTGACTGCCTCCGCCAGCTTCAGAAATATCATAACCAAGCGTTCCCGCCCAGCGCTGCCCGTACCGCTTAACGGCTTTTCTGTTCCAAAACACAAAAAGACTTCCCGACGAGAAGCCTTTTTACTAACTGACCGGAATGTTATTTTACTCTGTCTCTTGCGGGAAGACTACAGGCGCCTGCTGTGGCCCTGTAGAGCTGGAAAGTTCCGCAGGCTGCTCACTATTAGACGGAGTCTCCCCCTTTTCAACGGTCTGACAGGTACCTAGCGCTTTGCTCTCCATAATTTCAGCAAACTGCTCGCCGGTCACTTTTTCTTTCTCCATGAGCACAGCAGCAACCGCGTCAAGTTTATCGCGGTGCTCAACAAGTATTTTTTCCGCCTTTTCATAGGCGTCATCAATGAACTGACGGATCTCCGCATCAATATCGGAAGCAACCTCGTCAGAATAGTGCCTTCCTTGACTGATATCGCGCCCCAGGAATATTTCGTTCTCATCGGAGCCATAGACCATAGGGCCGAGCTTCTCACTGAAGCCATAGCGCATTACCATATTGCGGGCAATGCTGGTGGCTCGCTCAATATCGTTGGAGGCGCCGGTAGAAATGTCTCCTAGAACTACTTTCTCAGCAACACGCCCGCCCAAAAGGGTACAGAGCTCCTCTTCCATAAAGTGTTTTGTAACATAATTGCGGTCCTCATTTGGAAGACTCATGGTGTAACCGCCCGCATAGCCGCGGGGCACAATGGATATCTCGTGCACCGGATCCTGCGTTTTGCAGAAATAGGTAACCACCGCATGGCCGGCTTCGTGATAGGATGTAAGGCGTTTGTCTTTCTGGCTGAGCCTTTTTGATTTCTTTTCCGGGCCGGCGACCACCTTTATTGTGGCCTCCTCTATCTCCTGCATGGTAATGGCCTTCTTCTTCCGGCGCGCCGCAAGAAGTGCCGCCTCGTTAGCAAGGTTTTCAAGCTCAGCGCCGGTAAAACCGGCAGTGGATTTTGCTATAACGCCAAGGTCAACATCCGGAGCAAGAGGTTTATTTTTGGTGTGTATTTTGAGAATGGCCTCGCGCCCGTCAACATCGGGGGCTCCTATAGTAATCTGGCGGTCGAAGCGGCCGGGTCTCAATAGCGCCGGGTCAAGAACATCCGCCCTGTTGGTTGCCGCCATAACTATAATGCCGGTGTTGCTGCCAAAACCGTCCATCTCCACAAGCAGCTGGTTAAGGGTCTGCTCACGCTCATCATGCCCACCGCCAAGGCCGGCTCCCCTGTGGCGGCCAACAGCATCGATTTCATCTATGAAAACAATTGCCGGGGCGTTCTTTTTTGCTTCACTGAAAAGGTTGCGCACCCTGCTCGCGCCAACACCGACAAACATCTCAACAAAATCGGAACCCGATATTGAAAAAAACGGCACGCCCGCCTCGCCGGCAACAGCCCTTGCAAGAAGGGTTTTGCCGGTGCCCGGCTGGCCCATAAGCAAAACTCCCTTTGGAATTCTCGCGCCAAGGGTGTTGAACTGACCCGGGTGTTTAAGGAACTCAACTATTTCCTCAAGCTCCTCTTTCTCTTCTTCGCAGCCTGCAACGTCTTTAAAAGTGGTGGGTTTATCGCTTTTGCCTTTATAACTGGCTTTAGCAAAATTCATGACGTTTCCACCGTTCTGTTGGCGCATCATTACCACCCAGAAAACAGCCATAGCGCCTATGAGCAAAAACGTTGGAAGCATAGATAACCACCACGGCGTCTCTTTTACAGGAAGGTAGTCCGGCTGCATTGATGTCACATCTGCGCCGGTCTTTTCAATTATGCTGTCAATATCGCTAAGGAAAACACTGACGTTTGGAACAGTATATTCGAGCTTTTTCTCCTGACCTTCTATAGTTGCCGTAAGAGCTCCGGTTCCAAGGTCAAGCGTATATTCCTCCACTTTTCCCTGTTCGAAAAGTTCAAGCACCTCGTAATATTTCAGCGTTGTAACTTCCTCCTGGTTCATCATATAGAGCATTGATGTCAGAAAGATGAGTAGCAAAATTACCGAAACATATGAAATTATGTTGCGTACCTTATTTTTATTATTCAAATGATCAACTCCGATTTATATATAAAATTATTGATAAACTTGTTAAAATTAGCGAATGGTCATGGGCCCTACCACATACAGCAACACTTCACGCCCCGCGGCCTTTCTTACACGGCGGCAGACCACCGACGCAAGCGGCAAGCGCTGTTCCACTGTTATAACCTCAGGCTTTCTTTCCCGCAAGTGAGCCGTGCGTATTATTTGTTGTATACCTCAGGCTTTACCACACCCACAAAGGGAAGATTGCGGTACTTCTGGTCGTAATCAAGGCCATAGCCCACAACGAATTTATCCGGAATGACAAAGCATACATAGTCGGGCTTTATGTTCACCTGGCGGCGGTCCGGTTTGTCAAGAAGAGTGCATATCTTAATAGAATTTACATTTCTTTGGCGAAGAACATTTGTAAGATATGAAAGCGTAAGCCCGCTGTCAAGAATATCTTCAACTATAAGCACGTCATAGCCCAAAAGGTCGTGGTCAAGGTCCTTGATGATTTTAACAACGCCGCTGCTTTTAACGCCAGCTCCATAGCTCGTGACGGACATAAAATCTATGGAAACCGGTATTGTAATGGCACGCATAAGGTCAGCCATAAAAATTACAGAGCCTTTCAGCACCGCCACAAGCATAAGGTTTTTTCCGTCATAGTCCGAGCTTATCTGTTTTCCAAGTTTTTTGACCGCCTTTTGCAGATCCTTTTCAGAAAGAAGGATTTCCTCAATATCGTCTTTCATATTATATTTCATTTTACTGCATCCTCCGCATCAGGATTTTTATTTTGAAGAATTTTTATTACCACAACGGTTTTCGTCTTTTCAGAAAGCCTTGCGCGCCTTGCGGCACCAAGACCTTCCACCCAAAGGGCTCCCTTCCCGTCGGCAACAACCATGACGTAATCTCGCTCTTCAGAAGGTATATTTTTTTCAATAAAGAGCTTTTTCAGGGTTTTCGTCCCGCCATGTATGTCGATCTTATCGCCTTCCCGGCGGGAACGAATTACAGCCATATTGCTTATTTTACCATAGTCAAATGTGTATTTTAAATCATAATGATTAATTTTGTGTGAATTTTTGAATTCATCATATGAAAAAAGTTCAATTTCCGCCATTTTTTCATTGGTCAAGGCCACTTTTCCCGGGGAAAACTTTCTTTCCGCAATGTAAGGCTTTTTTATTTTCTGTTCTTCCTTAGAAATAACGCCGTTTTTTTGAATGAGATATTTTCCCTTAGAAAGCTCCGCTTTAAAGTCCTCACCGCCAAAATTTTCGGCAAGAAGGTTCACCCTTTTTGCGCTGACCTCAAACCCAAGCCTTTCAAGAATCAGGGCCGCCGCCCGCTTTTTAACCGGCGGCTCAAGGCCGCAAAGCGGCCCTGAAGCCCAGCCCTCAGGCAGCTTTGCGGCCTGAAGGCCGGCGGCGGCCTTTTCATCAATAAAGTTCCGGCTCTCCCTCAGGTTTTCAAAAAGCCTTCGAAAAGCGGCCTCAAAATCCGGGTTCACCTCTTTGAGCACAGGCGTCACACCGTGGCGTATCTTATTTCGTGTGTATCCGTCCTTCAAATTGGTACTGTCCGTGACAAACGGCACTCCATTTTCACTGCAGTAACGTTCAATCTCTCCCCTTGAAAAATCGAGCAGCGGGCGAATGACCCTGCCCCTTTGCAGAGGTATTCCGCAAAGGCCCTCAAGGGAAGTTCCCCTTGCTGCATTAAATATAAAAGTCTCAATACAGTCCGAAAGGCTGTGGGCTGTGGCGATCTTTGCCCCTGGCGAAAGGCCTGCGGCGCACTCTTCAAAAAAGCAGTAGCGAAGCTTCCTCCCGGCCTCCTCTGTGCTCAAACGGTGCTCAGCGGCAAAAGCGCTGACATTAGTGCTGAACACCCTGCACGGTATATCGTATTCTTTACACAGTCCCCGAACGAAGTTTTCGTCCCTTTGGCTCTCCTCCCCACGGAGGTTGTGGTTAACATGGGCACAAACCAGCGTAAGCTTTTTTTCTCTGGATAAACTGTGCAACAAGTGCAGCAGCGCAGAGGAATCCGCCCCACCGGAAACGGCAACAACCACGAAGTCTCCCATTGCAAGGAGCCCCGCTTTTTCGGCCCTGTTCCAAAAGTTTCCCACTGAAAGAATGTTGTCATTACTCACTGCGGTATTCCTCAAGGGTGTAGAACCTAGTATACTGGGCGTCCCAACGTAGAACGGCGGTGCCAGTTTCGCCGTGGCGGTTTTTGGAAACTATACACTCTACAGTATCCTGCTCTTGGGCGGCCTGACCCTCCTGAAGCTGGTAGTATGACTCACGGTAAAGGAATATTACTATATCTGCGTCCTGCTCAATGGAGCCGGATTCACGAAGGTCCGAAAGCATAGGCTTATGGCCTTGCCTACTCTCTGTGGTACGGGAAAGCTGTGAAAGCACAATCACAGGAACGTTCAGTTCCTTTGCCAAAAGCTTCAGGTTTCTTGTCATCTCGGAAACTTCCTGAACGCGGTTGTCGCTACGCTTTCCGCTGGACATAAGCTGCAAATAGTCGACTATGACAAGGTCAAGGTCGCGTATTCTTCTAAGCTTTGCCTTTATCTCTGAAACGGTGATGCCGGCGGTGTCATCTATAAGTATATTCGCCCTGTTCAAAAACTGGGCCGCTTCAGTAAGACGTCCCCAGTCAGAAGGTTCAAGTTCTCCACTTCTGAGCTTACGGCTCTCAACACGGGCTTCGCATGAGAGCATACGTGTAGTTATCTGCTCACTGCTCATTTCAAGGGAGAAGATAGCCACCTTCTTCTTGCTCCTTATGGAGACGTTCGCCGCTATGTTGAGCGCAAAACTTGTCTTGCCCATACCCGGCCTTGCCGCAATAATTATAAGATCGGACTTATTGAGTCCCCCGATCCTCTCATCAACAGCGGAATATCCTGTTTTGAGCCCAAGGTACTGTTCCCTATCTTCACCGTTCAGTTTGTTTATGCGGTCATAAGCCTCAATAAGCGTATCGCTTATGGGAATAAGCCCCTTTGCGGCGCGCCCTTGGCGTATGTCATATATGCGCTGCTCTGCGGAATCAAGCAAAAGCCGGCCCTCAGCGCCGCTCTCTCTTGCTTCGCTCAAAATTTCGCCCGATACCTCCATAAGACTTCTGACGAGCTGCTTATCGAGGATTATATCCACATAGGCGGAAAGGTTTCCTATCGAAGGGACTATCTCCATAAGGTGGGAAAGGTAGACTTTGGCTTCCTGCTCGCTTTGGAAGATCTCAGCCTCCCTCGCAGCCTCAAGCAAGGTGATAAAATCTACCGGGTCGCCTGCTGTAAACATTCTCACCATCTCGCCAAAAAGGGCCTTATGTTGTGGCCTATAGAAACATTCTGGCTTCAGTTTTTCAATAAGCTCCGGAAGGACGCCCGGCTCTACAAGCACGGCGCCAAGCACGCTCTGCTCTGCCTCCAAGCTATAGGGCATTTCTATTCCAAGAAGTATTGGATTTTCTTTTTCCAAAGTTTTCACCTCTTTGTTCGATGGTGGAATTTTTTATGAATCGCATAAAGCGTCTTTTTTGGGCATACCTGCCTAAAAAAGACGCGGCAGCAGGCAAGCATTAATAGGTCACTCCGCCACAAGCACAAATAGTTTCGCCGTTACTCCGTATCCAAACTTGACTTCGGCATTAAATGTGCCGAAAGCCTTAATATCGCTCTCAAGGGATATCTTCTTTTTGTCAACTTCCACGCCAAGTTGATTTTTTATCTCCGTGGCAACCTCGGCTGAAGTAATTGAGCCAAAAAGTTTGCCATTTTTGCCTGCCGCACCTGAAATTTTTACTGTTTTGTCTTTTACTGCAGCCGCAGCGTCCATTGCCGCCTTTTTTTCAAGGGCAAGGCGGCGCTCCTTAGCGGCCTCTTTCTGTTTAAGCTCGTTCAGTGCTTGGGGTGTTGCTTCCATGGCAAGCTTTTTCGGCAGCAAGTAGTTTCTTGCATAGCCATCGGAAGCATTTATAAGCTCCCCCTTCTTTCCTGAACCTTTTACATCCTCAAGAAGAATAACTTTCATATATATTCTCTCCCTTCCAACGGTGTTGCTTTTTTATTTTCTCCCCCTTGGGTCACTCGGCGTGGCCCTTGGCCTTATCGTAATAATCATCAATGGCCTCGCGAAGGCGCTTTTTTGCTTCCTCGGCAGTTATATCTTTTACTTGTGCTCCAGCCATTGTTTGGTGGCCGCCGCCGCCCAATGCTTCCATAATTACCTGCACGTTCATTCCTCCAAGGCTCCTTGCAGAAAAGGATACCCCAGTGCTGGTCTTATACATAACAACGGAGGATTCTACCCCCTCTATTGTCAATAGCTCATCCGCGGCCTGCGGCGCTACAAGGCCTATGTCGTCGTAGTTCTTCGCAAAGGAGAGCGCGCATCCCCTATATATTTCCGCACTGGATACAATTTTCGAACGATGCTTATAGCTGTCAAGGCTGCCCGAAAACAGTTTTTTGACTTTTACCGTATCGGCGCCCAATTTTTTAAGATAAGCTGCCGCCTCAAACGTACGCGCACCGGAACGCATTGAAAAGCTCTTTGTATCGAGCATTATTCCTGAAAGCAGAGCTTCCGCCTCTGCCTTGCTGATCTTGCAGCGGCTGTCGAAATACTGAAGCAGCTCCGTCACCATCTCTGAAGCGGATGAGGCATAAGGTTCGTGATAAAATACCACCGCATTGTCAATGCTGCCGAGCATTCTTCTGTGGTGGTCTATGACCACCACGTTCGGGCAAAGGGCATATATGTTTTTCGACTCAAGCATGTTCTGAACGTGAGTATCCACAATAATAAGCAAGCTTCCATCGTTTATGAAGCCTGCAGCTTCCTCCGGCGAAATGAAAAGCCCCAGTTCCCCGGCCTTCTCGGTTTTTTCAATAAGGGGTTTTGCAAGGCAGGTTTCCCTGTTTACAACTACCCATGAATCCTTCTCCATATCACGGCAGGCTTCGCTCATGGCAATGGCGGCGCCCACACAGTCAAGGTCGCCGAAGCGGTGCCCCATAACCAAAACATTGCTGCTGGACTCAATAAGATCGCAAAGGGCGGTCGCCACAACACGGGTCTTTACCTTAGTGCGCTTTTCAACGCCTTTGGCGTACCCGCCGTAAAAGGCATATCCCCCAGGCTCGCGCACAGCGGCCTGGTCGCCGCCGCGGCCAAGGGCCATTTCCAGCGCCTGAAGTGAAAGATCATTCAGCTTGTCAAGGCTGTAATCCCCCCTGGCAACACCCATGGAAAGGGTCACCGGTAGCTCCTCGCTGGTACGTATCTTTCTGGCCTTATCAAGAATAGAAAAGCGCTCCTCAACCATTTTTTCAAGGTACTTTTCCTCAACCACCGCAATATATTTTGAGCCCTCATATCTTTTTATAAGGGCGTTGTTTTCCGCGGCAAAATCCTCAAAAAGCTTTTCAACATCGCCCATAATGCGGCTGCGCTCGCTTTCGCGGCAGTTAACAAAAAGGTCGTCAATGTTATCAAGCACTATAGAGAGCACCGCCGGCCTTGTGTCGTTGTAAAGCTTCGTTATGCGTTTTTCTTCCGTTTTATCGGTGAAATACAGAGCATAAAGCTGCTCGCCGCTTTCCGCAGAGCCACTGGCAAAAACAAGGTATGTTCCGCCTTTGACAGTAATTTCGCTTCCTTGTGGGGAAAAGGCTTTTTCTCTATCAAAACCAATAAAAACGCTCTCCGCACTGCTGCCGAAGCACTCCCCGCCTTTCATAACATCCTCATGGAAAAGGCCATTTGCCCAAATTACAGTATTTTCCTTATCCATTACAGCCACAGGCATGGGGAATCTGGCCAGGGCGTCGCTTCTAACAGCGCCAAGCCGCCCGCTTAGATATTCCAGGAACCTTCTTGAATCCCTCCTTGCGGAAATGAGCCTCCATATGCCGAAAGCTATTGCAAAAACAGCGGCTCCGGCCTCAATATAGAATATCTTGCTGCTATAAACCGCGGTGACCCCTGTAAATATAACCAAAAGGGCAATAAAAACTATAAGTGCTATTTCAAGAAGGTCCATATTCTTTTTCATAATGAAAAGGTTCCCCTCCGTTCCAATGATGACGCTTTTTAAGTTCAAATACACAGTCATTATAACAAAAAATTTTTTTCAATACAATATATTATTGAATATTTTATGATTCAGCAGCCGTCATTTTTCAGCCAGATTTTTTTGCGCGCCCTTTGCAAAAAAAACAGCGCCGCATATCGCGGCGCTAAGTTCACAAACTTTTTCAGTCGTAATGAATTACCGTATACTTACCAACAATAGGAAGATCCTCGGCTTTTCCTTTGAAAGCTCTCACAATTCCAATGATTTCAAACACAAACGCGACCACGATGCCTATGCCGCCGACTATCCAGCCGATGATTGGCACTATGCACACGATAACGCATACAAAAAACAAAACACAGAGCATTATTGCCTGGTTGGCATGGTAACGAATGAATTTTGAATCCTTTTCAGCCACAAGGCTAAGAATCATAAATATCGGGCCAAGGTAGCAAAACGCCGCAAGATATTTATCGTGCGCGCGCTCCTCCTCGGTGAAAAGAGCGGTCTTGTTACTGCTGTCAACATAAGTTGCCTGCCCCGCGGGAGCCCCGCAGTTCGGGCAAAAGCTATCGCCTTCCGGAATATTTGCTCCGCATTTGGTACAAAAAGACATATGTAAAACCTCCTTTTAATAAAAGCCTTTATTTTCACGGCGCTGGCCGTTTATATCAAACTACTTCATCATATCCTTTACAAGCCCAGCGCAATATTTCGTCAGGAACCAGTCGGAAACAGCTTCCACAGCCTCATCGGAAGTGGCCCAAGAGGTGACAAGTCTTACAGCGGATTCATTCCCCGGCAGCTTCGCTTCAATGCCGCAACCAAACTCCTCCACTATTTCATCCGCAAGTTTATTCGGAAGCACCACAAAGATTTGGTTAGTCTGAGGTTTGGCATAGAATTTGAAGCCGATGCTTTTTATGGTTGCGGCTATTCTTTCCGCCGCTTCGTTTTCATGCATCGCCATTCGGAAGAAAAGGCCATCCTTAAAGGCCGCCTCAAACATGGTGCCTACCACATATCCTTTAGCAAGCATATAGCCCTTTTGTTTTATGATATAGCGGTAATGGTCGCGCATTTCCTCGTTTACCATAACAAGAGCTTCGCCAAAAAGTAAACCGTTCTTTGTTCCTCCAATATAGAAAGCGTCGGTAAGCGCCGCAATGTCTTCAAGGGAAAGGTCATTTTCTTTAGCCATGAGAGCGGATCCAAGGCGGGCCCCGTCGAGGTAAAGGTAAAGTCCTTTATTATGGCAGAAATTGCTCAGTGCGGTAAGCTCTGCCTTACTGTAAATGGTGCCAAGTTCCGTGCTTTGGGAAATATAGACTAATTTTGGCTCGACCATATGCTCGCTGCTGTGCGCGTCTAGCGCCGTTTGAACAAGCTCCGGCGTGAGCTTGCCCTCTTCTGCCGGAACACCTATGA
>CAZNVF010000004.1:0-29673 GCA_964576395.1 uncultured Oscillospiraceae bacterium | reverse complement strand
GACAACCGATGCCGTATGCTGCCTTATTGATAATCCTGAAGCTTCCCTTGAGGAACTTATGGAACATATTAAGGGTCCGGACTTCCCTACTGGCGGAATAATTATGGGACGTTCTGCCATACGTGCAGCTTACGCTACCGGCCGTGCAAAAATAACCCTCCGTTCAAGAACTGAAATACAAGAATGGAAAAACGACAGATACAGAATAGTTGTGACCGAAATACCTTATATGGTTAATAAGGCAAGGCTCATTGAGAGCATTGCTGACCTTGTAAAAGAAAAACGGGTAGAGGGAATCAGCGATCTTAGGGATGAATCTGACCGTGAAGGGCTTAGAATAGTTATTGAGCTTAAAAGAGAGGCAAATGCTCAAGTGGTGCTCAACCAGCTTTTTACATATACTCAGCTTCAAGATACAGTTGGAGTTATTATGCTTGCCCTTGTAAACGGACAGCCTAAAATACTCACTCTTAAAGAAGTGTTACAAAACTACATCGACTTCCAGCGTGAGGTTATCACACGTCGTACGAGATTTGATCTTGGCAAAGCAAAAGAGCGTGAGCATATTCTTGAAGGCCTTAAAATTGCGCAGGATAACATTGATGAGGTTATCCGTATTATAAGAAGTGGCCGTGACGATAATGAAAATAGGCCTCGACTTATGGAGCGTTTTGGTCTTTCTGAAATACAGGCAAACGCCATTCTTGCAATGCGTTTGGGACGTCTTTCCGGTCTGGATCGCGAAAAAATAGAAAATGAACTTGCTGAAATTCTTAAAAAGGTAGCAGAATATGAAGCTGTCCTCTCCAATATACATCTTGTAGACAACATTATAAAGGCCGAACTTCATGAAATCAGTGATAAATTCGGTGATGAACGCCGCACTGCAATTGAGACTATCAGTGGAGAAATGGATATTGAAGATCTTATTTCAGAGGAGGACAGAGTAATAACCCTGACTCATTTTGGATATGTCAAGAGCCAAGCGGTGGATAATTATAAAGCACAGAAAAGGGGCGGACGGGGAATTTCCGGCATGACCCGTCGCGATGAAGACTTTGTTGAAAATCTTTTCATTGCTTCAACCCATGACTTCATTTATTTCTTTACCAGCAAAGGCCGTATGTTTAAGATAAAAGGTTATGAAATACCTGAGAGCCAGCGCACCGCAAGGGGAATAAATATCGTAAACCTTTTGCAAATAGAGCAGGACGAAAAAATCACAGCGGTCATAAAAATAGGCGGCATTGTGAATGAGGATGGAACATATCTTACAATGGTCACTAAAGCTGGCGTTATCAAAAGGACAAGACTTTCGGCCTACCGCAATGTAAGGAAGAGCGGCCTAAACGCTATAAGTCTTGATGAGGGTGATGAGCTTAAATGGGTCAAGCTTACCGGCGGAGAGGATGAACTTATTGTTGCTACTAAACAGGGTATGTCAATACGATTTAAGGAAAATGACGCTCGTGAACTTGGAAGGACTGCTCGTGGAGTAAAAGCAATAGACCTTTCAGAAGGCGACGAAGTAATTGGAATGGAGATTGTAACTACGGGTAAAAAGCTTCTCACTGTAAGCGAAAGCGGGCAAGGAAGAAGAACTCCTTTTGAAGATTACCGTACTCAAAACAGAGGGGGCAAAGGCCTTCAGAACTACAAAAACGGAAATGTTGCTGGAATCAAAGCGGTGGAAGACGATGATGAGGTTATTCTTATCAGCAACGACGGCATAATCATCCGTATGAAAGTAGACGAGATAAATGTTCAGTCCAGATATGCCAGCGGCGTTCGTGTAATGAGAATCAGTGAAAATAATAGGGTAGTTAATTTCACTGTTGCACCGAAAAGCGAAAACGATGCTCCAGATGAAAAAGCAGAGGCTGACGGTAGCGAAAACACAGAAGAATAAATTCTAAATAAGAATAAAAGCGGCCCAAAGATTGGACCGCTTTTATGTTTGTGATATAATGTAATAAGAGGTGAAAAACAATGTCTTCATTTTTTATGTTTGATTTTATGTTTAACGTAATGTTTGTTATTTTTTTTGTTGTTTTTATAGTAGTTACAATAACTATAGCTATGAGTGCTATCGGTACAGCCAAGAAGCAGCATATGGATGCAGAGCAAACTTCTGTTCCCCATGAGGTAAAAATGCAGGAAGAATCAAAACAAAAAGAGGAACTTCGCTGCCCATATTGTGGCGCGCCAATACATAAAGATGATCAAAGCTGTGAATATTGCGGAGTAAAGTTTTAATATAACAAAGTATTGACAAAACAAATAAGCCGAAATGCAGAACATGGGCTATTTTTTTAGGCGCAATGGCTAAAAGAGTAAAAAATGAATTTTTTCTGATAAAAATCCTGCATAATATATAGATAAATAAAGCAACTGTATGCGT
Source organism: uncultured Oscillospiraceae bacterium (assembly GCA_964576395.1). Classification (GTDB taxonomy): domain Bacteria; phylum Bacillota; class Clostridia; order Oscillospirales; family Ruminococcaceae; genus UMGS1668. The sequence goes on along the minus strand of CAZNVF010000004.1, from coordinate 27,272 downwards.
TATAAACACACTTTTAAAAACAAAAAGCCGGCTTTTTTAAGCCGGCCCTTTGTTTTTAGAGAGATGATTATTTCATAATAAAAGTAAAAATTGAGGTAATAAATGCTGAAAAGCGGCTTTTTTTGTTTTCAGAACAAAGAACACTAAAACCTTCACAAAAAGCCATATTTTCGTCTTTTTCCCAGCGGGTAAAATCACTTTCAGGCTGGCAGGTGTAAGCATTAATAAATTCAAAATTGATCATAACAATCTGTCCTTTCTAATTTAAAAGGCGGGCAGGTCAAACTGCTGCCAGCAATATTTTAAACAAAAATGTCCTCTTACGAAAAACAATTATAACGCAGGATTACTTGCAAAATCAAGCGAAAACATTGTAAAAAGATCATCAAAATTAAAAGAAAAGATTAGTTATATTGAACAAAAATGAAAATTAATAATAAAATAGGGCCAATAAATATACATTGATTGGCCCTAAAATAGATTAAGATAAAAAATGAATAATAAATTTATTTTTAAACCATTTTTTGAATACACACAAAATATGTTCGCACAAAAAATTTGATCAGTGTTCATTCTCCGTCATAGCGCATAGCCAGAAGAACCCTTTTTATAAGTTCAATTGGACGCTCGGCTGTTTTTAGTTCAATGGAAAGATGAGGGCGGCTGCTCATAAGATCCACCGTCAGCCTTCCTTGCATTTTTTGTGTGGCCATACTTATACGCTCAAGGTCAAGCTCTCTTGGAAAGAAAAGTAGCATGCTATCGTTCTGACGTATCTCCGTTATATTAAGTGTGGAGGCCATGTTACGAAGGGTGGCTACCTCTATGAGCCCCATGACGGAGACCGGAGGTTCACCAAAGCGGTCAATGAGTTCGTCAATAACGTCAGCCGCGTCATCCTGATTGCGAATAGCGGCGATACGTTTGTACATATCTACCCGCTGATTGAGGCTTCGAATATATTCTTCGGGAATATGCGCGTCAAGGGAAATATCAACAGCACACTCCTCTGCTTCAGAAGGGAGGGATTCACCTTTTTCTTCGGCTATGGCCTCAGAAAGAAGACGTACATACATTTCATAACCAACAGATTCCATATGTCCATGCTGGCTTGCGCCAAGAATATTACCGGCGCCGCGGATTTCGAGATCTCTAAGGGCTATTTTAAAACCGGAACCAAATTGAGTAAAATCACGTATAGCAGAAAGACGTTTTTGAGCAATGTCAGAAATTGCCTTTCCGCGTGTGAATGTGAAATAGGCAAAAGCCCTTCGGCTAGAACGTCCCACTCTGCCACGAAGCTGATATAACTGGGAAAGGCCGAGTCGGTCGGCATTTTCAATTATAAGGGTGTTGCAGGATGGCACGTCTACGCCGCTCTCTATAATGGTTGTACAAACCAAAATGTCAGTTTCCTGTTCTATAAGTGAGCGCCAAATGTCGGAAAGCTCCTCCTCTGACATTTTGCCATGGGCAAAGGCTATCCTCACATCCGGAAGATCCTGCTGCAATTTTGCAGCGCAAGTGGAAATACTTTCTATGTCATTGTGTAAATAGAATATTTGGCCACCACGTCGAAGCTCTTTTTTTATTGCCTCAAGAATAACTCCCCTGTCATATTCTATCACGTAGGTTTGAACGGGGTGGCGGTCTTGGGGAGCTTCCTCTATTGTGGACATGTCTCGAATTCCGCTCATTGCCATATTGAGAGTGCGTGGAATTGGCGTAGCTGAAAGTGTGAGCACATCTACGGAAGCTTTTAGTTCCTTCATTTTTTCTTTGTGGGCTACGCCGAAGCGTTGTTCCTCATCTATTATGCAAAGCCCTAGATCCTTGAACAGAACGTCCTTTTGCAAAATTCTATGAGTGCCAATAATTATGTCTATCTCGCCGCTGCGCAGACGTTTTAAAATATTTTCTTGTTGTTTTGGATTGCGAAAACGCGAGAGCAGTTCCACTGTCACAGGGAATCCGTCCATTCTCTGCATAAAAGTCTGGTAGTGTTGCCAGGCAAGAATAGTTGTAGGGACGAGCACAGCCACCTGCTTGCCGTCCATGACGGCCTTAAACGCGGCACGTATAGCAACTTCGGTCTTACCGAAGCCAACGTCGCCACATAGGAGTCTGTCCATAGGCTGGGGCATTTCCATATCATGTTTTATTTCCTCTATGCAGCGGAGCTGGTCATCCGTCTCCTCGTATGGGAAGCGCTCTTCAAAATCCCTCTGCCAATCAGTGTCCGGGCTGAAAGCAAATCCCTCGGTGCGCATACGTTTGGAATAAAGGGAGATAAGCTCCTTTGCTATGTCCTTAACGGCGGATTTTACACGGCTTCTTGTTTTCTGCCACTCGGTTGAATTCAGTTTATTAAGCTTTACACTTTTTTCGTCCCTTGGGCCTATATATTTTGAAACAAGGTCAAGTTGCGTGACAGGAACATAGAGCATATCCGTTCCAGCATAGCGGATGGCAATATAGTCCTTTACAACACCTCGAATATCCTGTTTGACTATACCCTGAAAAATGCCTATACCGTTAGTAACATGGACCACATAATCCCCAGGGGCAATGTCCGAAAGGCTTTTAAGCGGATTTTCGGACTTGTTGAATTTTTTGCGCTTCTTTTTCTGAACGGATATGCGTCCTTGACTTATAACAGCAAATTTGGCCTGATTAAATTCCGAACCGCAGGATAGACAGCTATCAAGTACGAAAACTGTTCCAGGGGAAACTTTGGCGTCAGAAGCATAAGCCGCGTTTATGTTATTGTTTATAAGATCGGTCGTAAGGGCATGTGCGCCACGTTCTGTACCTGCAAGCACCGCTACGGTAAAGTCTTGAGCAATATAATCACGAATATCGTCTAACAATAATTCAAGATCCCCACTCCACGGAGATAGGGATATTGCGGCAAAGTCCACCACAGTTCGTATATGAAGTTCATTAGTACTTCGAAGAAAGGAATCCACAAGCACAGTGTTGCCCTCATCGAGAATTGAGCAGTAATCGGTAAAATCGAGGCTAAAGTTCTCACAGTCCGGAAAAAGAATTCCCTCCTCAAAAAGCATGGTGATATCCTCGTTTTTCTGTGAGGATAAACTTTTGAGTACCTCTTTTTGCTTGATATATTCGGAAACAACTATTGTTGCCCCGGCAACATAATCGAAAAGAGTTGCCGGAAATTTATATATTAGGGGAAGATACCTGTCTGTAGAATAAATTTCCAGCCCTAAATCGATTCTTTCAAGGTCGGCTTCAATATTTTTCTTTGCAAGAACGCCCTGCTTTCCTCTAAGACGGTTATAAGCATTTTTAAGAACGGAAATAAGAGCCTCTTTTGAATCGGGAAGGACTTCCCTTGCAGGGGCAACAAAAGATTCGTCTATTTCTTTTGTGCGGCGCTGGGTCTCAAGGTCAAAATAGGCAACGGAGTCTATTTCGTCACCCCAAAACTCGATTCGTACCGGGCTTTGAGATTGGGGCGAGAAGAAATCCAATATACCACCTCTTACTGAAAATTGGCATGGGCCGTCAACCTGGCTTCTACGCTTATACCCAGCCCGAGAAAAGAGTTCTGCAAGTTTCTTTATATCGGTAGAATCACCACGTTTTAAACTAATAGTGTTATATTTATATGTACCTGGTGGAATGGTGTATTGTAAAGCTGCCTCAACGGAGGCAACAATAATTCCACAGCTTTCATCAATTATACGCCCGAGCACGGAAAGACGTTGCTGCTCATATTCGGTTGAAGCCCCTTCGGTATTTCTGAACTGAAAGTCTTTTGCAGGGTAGAAAGATACGTTTTCTGCACCGGCAAGCTGTACTAAATCCTCAGCAAACTTGTTGGCTGAGGATTCGTCGGGGGCAATGAGCACGGTGCACTTCCCCGATTTTTTCCAAAGTGCATATGTAAGCATTGCCCGCTGTGCTCCAGTGAGCCCTGCGGCATAAATTGGCATAGCAAAACTCCGACCAAGCGCAGAGAGCACCTGCCGGAATTGGGGACAGCTGTCCATAAGGTCGAATAGCATAGGACACCTCAAAATTAATAGTGATTATATAAAGAAGTCAATTGCAGACGCTTCTTTTCAAAACGCAGCAAGAGGTCAATTATATTTGCCCATGGCCTCTTCAGCTTTATTATCCATTATAAGCTTAAGGGCGTCAACGGTGTTGTCGAAAATGGGAGAAAGTATCTTTAGGTCTTTATCGGAATATTTGCCAAGGACCCAATCCGCAAGGTCCCAACCGTCAGGCTTTTGACCAATGCCGATTTTAACCCTAGGGAACTCATTGCTGCCAGAAAGATATATGATGCTTTTAATTCCATTATGGCCGCCGTCGCTTCCCTTTTTACGGATTCTCATTTTGCCAATTGGCAAAGTTGTATCATCAAAGACAACTATTACGTTTTGAATAGGAATTTTATAAAATTCCATTGCAGCAGTCACTGCTTCCCCGGAAAGGTTCATAAAGGTGCATGGTTTCATAAGCAATACTCTGTGACCCCCAAGGGTGGTAAGAGCGGTATATGACTTAAATTTTAGTTTGTTGATTTTAGAACCAGTCTCAGCTTCCACTCTATCCATTGCCAGAAAGCCAGTATTATGACGGGTAAGCTCATACTCTTTGCCCGGGTTTCCAAGGCCAGCAATAATAAATTCAGGGGGCCCCACGGTTTCTATTTTTTTAAAAAGGTTCCAAATATCGTTTTTAAAGTCCATAATTCCTCCAAAAACTTGTAAGTTACATTGCATTTTAAAATTTAATTTTAAACAACCGCAAAGGCGCTCAATGGGCTTCAAGCCATGTCTTCCCCATGCCCACATCCACCTCAAGGGGAACGGAAAGCTCGGCGGCATGTTCCATTTCATACTGTAATATCTCTGCAGCTCTATCAGCGCAATTTTCGTTTGCCTCAACAATAAGTTCATCGTGTACTTGCAAAATAAGTTTTGCATCAAGACCCTCGGTCGAAAGGCACTCTTCAACTTTGACCATAGCAATTTTAATTATATCTGCAGCGGTGCCCTGTATGGGCATGTTGCGTGCGACGCGTTCGCCAAAAGCGCGCATTGAGAAGTTGCTGCTTAAAAGTTCAGGAAGATATCTTCTTCTTCCATAAGCAGTGACGGCATATCCGTCTTTTTTAGCTTTTTCGATGGTATTTTTCATATATTTATCAATGCCGCTGTAATGGGAAAGATAATTCTTTATATATTCCTGAGCTTCTTTAAAAGAAACGCCTATATTTTCAGCAAGGCTATATGCGCTAATGCCATAAACAATACCGAAATTAACAGCTTTTGCCCTGCTGCGCATCTGGTTTGTAACGTAATCTTCCGGAACGCCAAAAACTTGAGCAGCGGTCTGAGTATGAATATCGGTGCCGCGGGTAAAGGCTGAGCACATATTTACATCGCCGGAAAGGTGTGCGAGCACCCTGAGCTCGATCTGGGAATAATCAGCGTCAATGAGCATGTACCCATCTTTTGCAACAAAGAAACCGCGCATACGGCTTCCTAGCTCAGTTCGTATAGGAATATTTTGAAGATTTGGCTCAAGGGAGCTGATCCTTCCGGTGCGTGTCTCTTTCTGATTAAAACGGGTGTGTACCCTTCCATCTGGCGCAATTACGTCTAAAAGTCCCTCAACATAGGTAGAACGAAGTTTTGTCAGCTTGCGGTATTCAAGTATCTCGTCAATAACCGGGTGATAAGTGCGAAGATCTTCAAGAACGTCGGCACTTGTAGAATACCCGCTTTTGGTTTTCTTCTTGACTGGAAGGTTAAGCTTTTCAAACAGAATCACTGCAAGCTGCTTAGGAGAGAGAATGTTGAACTTTTCTCCTGAAAGTTCGTAAATAAGATTTTCTTTTTCATCTATCTGTTTGGTCAGCTCTTTGCCGAATTCCTCTATTCCTTGAGGATCTATTTTAAACCCGGCAAGTTCCATTTTTGAAAGTACCTTTGCAAGTGGAAGCTCGATTTCATAAAGTATTTTACTTTCACCGTGTTTTTCAAGTTCATCTTTCAGCACAGTGCAAAGGGAGGGAAAAACTGAAGCACGTTCCAAAAGTTCTGCGTGCTCATTGGCACCGATAAGTTTAAATTTTACTGCGTGGTAAAGTGATGCAAGCCGCAAAACACTGTAGTCATCTCCAGACACGTTAAGAATATAGCCTGCAAGCCCAGAGTCGAAAACGCAGTTTTCTACACTGCCGCCATGGTTTTCTGCCCAGCGCCAAAGGAATTTAAGGTCATCAGTACGCTTTTCAAAAGGTAATAACAAAAATTTTGCAAAGGCTGCATTAAAAAAGAAACCGTCGTTTTCAAAAACATATATTTTATTTTCGCGAATGACTGCTATGGATATAAGGTCATCCCCGTCAGTTTCAAAAAGGATATCCGCTGGCATAGAACCGGAAAGGGATTCAAATTCTGAGCATTGGGCATAAATTACTTCGGCCTCAGGCTGCTTACGAGGGCTATTTTCAGTCTGTTCAGGCACATTGCTTGGGTCAAGCCCAAGCTTTGAAATCATTTTGAACATTTCCAGCTTTGCCAAAAGCCCAGCTGCCGCAGCCTCATCCGCAGGTTTGCGTATATAATCGGCAAGATTTGATGAAATGGGTGCAAGACGATCTATCTTACCAAGTTTCAGGCTCATATATGCGCTGTTTTTACCGGCTTCAAGCTTTTTGCGCACGGAGGGTTTAAGCTCAAGCTCGTCAAAATGCTCATAGATGTAATCAACAGTTTTATATCTCTGTATCAGGTCAAGGGCGGTTTTTTCACCAATGCCTGCTACACCAGGAATGTTGTCACTGCTGTCACCCATAAGGGCTTTTACCTGAATAAGGTCAATGGGTTCAATACCATATTTGGCAAAAACGGCGTTTCTGTCCATCATTTCCGAAACAGGAGCCCCCATTTTTGTTGTGGAAAGGCGCACCATAGTGTGCTCGCCTATGAGCTGAAGACTATCCCTATCTCCGGTAGAGATGACGCAATCATTCCCTTGTTCTTCACAAAGGCGGGAAATGGTGCCAAGAATGTCGTCCGCTTCCCAGCCGGGAACCTCGAGCACCGGGTAGCCAAGATAACCCAAAAGTTCTTTTATTATCGGGAATTGATCAATGAGCTCTTGGGGCGTAGCGTGGCGGCCGGCTTTATATTCTTCATACATTTTGTGACGGAAAGTCGGAGCATGAACATCAAAGGCAAAAACGATTGTGTCAGGCTTTACCTCAGCCACCGCGGAAAGAAGTATATTGAGAAAACCTACTATCGCATTTGTATAAAAGCCGCTTTTTGTGGTAAGAACTTTTATGCCATAAAAAGCGCGGTTCATAATGCTGTTGGAATCCACAGCAAGTATTTTCATTATTTATCCTCCATACTTAAATACTTTATAATTTAACAGAATAATTATAGCATAGAATTTTTATCTATGCTATAATTATATAATAACAAAATAATTTATTATATGTTTCAAAAATCAGCAAAAGGGTCAATATATATTTTGATAGATTGGAAATGGAGAATACCTATGTTAAAAAAGCTTCGCAAAAAAATTTTTTCTATTGCGACGGTATTTGCTATGATCACAGCTATTTCAGGCTGTAACCTTAAACCGGCGGAGAAAGTAATAAATAAAGATGTGGAGCTTTCAAAACCCTCGCAGGAAACCTCGTCGGAGGAAGAACCTATTCCAGAACCAGAACCTGAACCTGTGATCTATATTTCTACAACAGCACCAGAGCAGGGCAGCTATATCATTATCCGGGTGGAAAATCTTGATGCAGAAGGCGTAACATATATGGATTTTCTTGGCTATGAGCGAAACTTTTTTGCGTACGATGGTGCGTATTATTCTTTTATACCTGTAAAAGTAGCAGCGGTCCCAGGGGAATATGTGCTGAATTTTACTATAGAAGATTATGAATACAGCGAAAACATAACGATTGTGAAACGCGAATTTGATAAACAATATTTAACCGTTTCAGAGTCCACCCTTGAAGAGACCCTTGAAAGCGAGGCTGCAAACACCGAGTTTTACAATAAGACGAATCATCTTAAAGCAACCTTCTCCCCTGTTGCGCTTTGGAATGGGGAATTCAGAAATCCGCTTGATGCGGAATATAAGGTTACGACCTCTTTCGGAACGTTCAGAACCTTCTCAAACGGCGCAACAGAATACCACAATGCAACGGATATGGCGACCAGTGGAGGAACTCCGATATATGCAACGAACAGTGGGAATATAATTTTTGCCGAATATTTGCAGCTTACGGGCAATACTGTGGTAATTGACCATGGCCTTGGGGTCCTAAGCTGGCATTATCATATGCGCAGCATAAATGTGGAGGAGGGGTATTTTGTAGAAAAGGGAGACCTTATTGGAGAGGTCGGAACCACTGGCCTTTCCACTGGCAACCACTTACATTTTGGAATAACTGTAAATGGAATTTTTACTGACCCGATGGCTCTTATCGGCACTGAACCGGATCTTGACTTTTGGAGGGAGGAGCAGGAATGAAAATAGGGAATATAGAGCTGCCAAAAACAGCGGCGCTGGCACCGCTGGCTGGCGTAGCCGATAGGGCCATGCGCGAAATAAGCCGTGAATTCGGGGCCTGCTGGACGGTTGGAGAAATGACAAGTTCCAAAGGCCTTTCTTATGGAAGCAAAAAGTCCGCAGAACTTCTTGAAATAAACGAAAAAGAACGACCTACAGCAGTCCAGCTTTTTGGAAACGATCCAGATACTATGGCTGAGGCCGCAAGAATGGCGCTTGAATATCATCCCGACGCTATAGATATAAATTTTGGCTGCCCGGTGCCAAAGGTAGCAGGGAACGGCGGCGGGTCTGCGCTTATGAAAGATCCGGAATTGGCTGGGAAAATAGTCCGAGCCGTGTCTTACGCTGTGAATATTCCTGTAACTGTGAAATTCCGTGCAGGGTGGGATAACGAGCATCTGAATGCCGTAGAATTTGCGAAAGTATGTGAAGAGAACGGCGCTGCGGCACTCACAGTCCATGGAAGAACAAGAATGCAGATGTATGCACCGCCAGTGAACATTGAAATAATCAGGCTTGTTAAGGAGGCGGTTTCCATTCCAGTAATAGGGAATGGAGATGTGAATTCGCCGCAAGCGGCAAAACATATGTATGATGAGACAGGCTGCGACCTTATAATGGTTGGACGTGGTGCTATGGGCAACCCGTGGATATTTAAACGAATAGAGCACTATCTTGCAACCGGTGAACTTATTCCAGAACCGACCGCTGAGGAAAGAATGTCAGTTCTGAAAAAACATGTGCGCCTTCTTTGTAAATATAAAGGGGAGTACGTTGGAATGAGAGAGGCAAGGAAACATTCCTCTTGGTATATTAAAGGCATGCGTGGAGCGTCGGAATTCCGCAGGGAATGTGGTGAATTGCAAACGCCTGAGGATCTCGAAAGACTGATAGACAAGGTTTTGCTCTTTTCAGAAAATGAATGCTCAAAATTTTGATCCATCATGGAAATAATTTTTTGTGGTGAATAAAAATTTAATCTATGCAGGTTTTCCAATTTGTTACAAATATATTAAAAAATATACTTAAAAGTATGAAGTTTAACTTTTCAACTTAAAAATTTTTAAATGATTCGTTTATTTAAGCCGTTCGGTGGATTATTCGGTTGAAAACGTTGAAAACTCAGGGTTTAAAACGATAGAGATCGGACAAAAACCGAAGTTTTCAACAGGCTTGTTGTTGAAAGTGTTGAAAAGTGCTCATAAAAACGGCTTAAAAAAGCCGTTGAGCATTGGGAAAAAATATGAAAAGCTCAAATTTTTCTGTTGAAAATCAAAAACTGGCATTAAAGTGGAGCAGAAATGAGGATTTTAAAGGGGGAACTCAAAAAGTGAATATTTTTCCTCCAGCTGGCCTTTACATTCATGTTCCGTTTTGTATATGCAAATGCAGGTACTGTGATTTCTATTCATTTACATCGCAAAATGAGCTCTTTGAACCTTATACTAAGCGTGTGATAACGGCATTAAAACACTATAAAAATAGGTATGCAAGGCGCTATAACTCTTTGTATTTTGGCGGAGGCACACCGCTGCTTTTGGGTGAAAATCATATAAGAAAAATAATAGAAAATGCGTGCCCCCTGCTTGAGGTGAACTCAGAAATTACAGTGGAAGGAAATCCTGTTGCCGCAGGTAAGATAGATTTTCCCGCTCTTCGGGCAGCGGGGGTAAATCGTCTTTCATTTGGGCTTCAAAGCTCGAATGAAAAGGAACTTTCCGCCCTTGGGCGGATCCATTCCGCAAAAGATGCGGAAGAGACTGTCACTGCGGCTCAAAGGGCGGGTTTTGACAACATTTCACTTGACATTATGTTGGGTATTCCCTACCAAACAGAGAAAACATTAGAAGAAAGCATCGCTTTTTGCGCAGGGCTTGGTGTGCAGCATATTTCGGCCTATATGCTTAAAATAGAAGAAGGCACGCCTATGGCGTCCTCTGAACTCCGCTTTCTCTGTGCAGACGATGATAAATATGCCGATCTTTATATTCTTGCCTGCCAAGAGCTGGAACGCCTTGGGTTCAGGCAATATGAGATATCAAATTTCGCAAAGCCAGGATTTGAATCCAACCACAACCTTAAATACTGGCTTGACGAGGAGTACCTTGGAATAGGTCCGTCGGCTCATTCTTTTATGGAGGGCCGCCGCTTTTTCTTTGAGCGCGACATAACGTCGTTTATGGAAAGGCCTTTTGATGAGATAGAAAAGGAAGAGTCTTCGGGCGGAGGCTGGGAAGAATATTCAATGTTGAGACTTCGCCTAGCATCGGGGCTTGATACGGAAAAGCTGGCGCTGCTTTTTCCGAAAGCACCGGCGAAAGAAATATTAAGGCGTGCGGCACTGTATGAAGGGCCCGGTCTTGTAAAAATAAAAGAAAAAACGATCAGCTTTACACCAATGGGGTTTTTGCTTTCGAATGCCCTCACGGCCGAACTGCTTTATGAATAAAGGGACGGAGGATTTTTCTGATGAGATCAAAAAATAACATGAGAAAACTTGGTATGGCCGCTGTTATAATAATGATAATAGTGTGCATTACCGCTGTTGCTGTGGTGGCGATCAGCCTTTTGAACAGTGAGGAGATATCTCCTATTGAAAATCTGCTTGGCTCTCCAGTAATAGAACCTGAAACAAATCAGAAGCTTAAATGGCAAACTTCAGAAACGGAAGGAGACATAAATGCCGTTATTGAAACAAACTTTGGAAAAATAGTCTTTAAACTTGACGATTCCACAGCGGCAAATGCTTTTATTTCAAATGCAGGAGCGTTTGGAAGGTCCTATTTTGACACCATTGTTGAAAATATGTTTGTTCAAACTGGTACCATTTCCGGGACTGTGGCGAGCTTTGAAGAAAACGGTCTTGCCTGTCTATATGGGGCGGTAGGGCTTGCCGCGGAGGACGGAAAAACTTATGATTCAATTGTAATAATAACTGCAAAAGAACTATCCGGCTTTTCAAAGGCATATATTTCTAGAGAAAATTTTGATTCTGAGCGGTCAGAATTTTATAAAAGCTTTGGTGGTGTTCCGGAATATGAAGGAAAGGTGCAGATCTTCGGCCAAGTAATAGAGGGTTTTGATGTTCTTGAAAAGATAGCCGCCTCGGAAAATTCGGGCTATACCGGTGGCTATGCCGCGGAGGAGCCTGTTGAGATAATTTCTGTTTCGATAAACTACCCCAAGGCAGAGGGGCAGCTTGAATAATAACGTTAAAATATGCGGCAAAAATGGCACTTCATTATATGAAGTGCCATTTTTGCATTTAAGGGTACTTATTAAAAGCCGTAATATTATGAACGTAATAAAATGTTATTTTCCAATATAGCTAAACCTTTTGTATGTTTTTCCGTCGCGTTCGACTACTTCCTCCCACATTGAAGCAGGACGAACCCAGAGACTGTGCTCACCATAAAGCTGGCGGTATACAACCAATTCCTCCTCGGTCTCACTGTGTTTTGCAACTCCTATGACCTCGTATTCTTTGCCTTTAAAATGCCTGTAACGGCCCGGTTTTATCATTTTGTCCTCCATTAAAAACTGCGGCTGTGCTCCGCCGGCCAGCTTAAGATCAAATCAAATAAAAAAAGCCCCGCCTTGCCGAACAGTCCATAGTTGAAACCCGTCTTACGACAAGGTGGGTATGTCCTCCCGACCATTTCACGTTCCCCTGTTAAAAGCAGGGCATACATTACGTAACCGGAGAAGGACTCCCTTTTCAAAAAGTGTTGGATTAAAAAAACGGACGATTCTCGCACAAGGCAGGGTGCGATTCTATTTTAATTTACTTTTCACCCTTTAAGGTATATTCCGTATATCTCATCATACTCGTCTTCACTGGCAAGATCCTCAAGGTAGTCCTCATTGCTGTTCGATATATACTCAAGAATAACGGGATATTCCTCTTCTCTTTCCACTTCTGTCATTCCGGCAGGAAAGAGAATACAATACTTTTTTTCATCATGTTCAATGGCATCAACAAGGTCAAAATCTATATCGTTGCCATTTTCATCGGTCAAAGTTATTGTTTCAAATTCATCTGTCACAGATTATTCTTCCTCTTCATTGTCGAAATCGTAATATTCTTCAAGACGATCCATAAAAATTTCAGAGATCTCATCAAACTCGCCGTCATCATCAATGGGCTCAAGGAACTCCTCGCCGTCTTCCTCTACAACTTTAAGAATCACAAGCTGGCCGTCATCATCAGAGATATTATCGGGAGTTTCAGTAGGAATAAGAGCAAAATATTCATTATCCTCAATTACAACGCGGTCAATAAGCTCAAACTCATGTGAGGTACCGTCATCATCAACAAGAGTAAGAATATCGTTGCCATAGTCCTCATTAGTATTATTTGCTTTTTCGCTGCTCATTATTTACAGTTCCTTTCAGAGTATAAATTATTCTATTAATATATTATATGAAATAAAGCTCAAAGTCAATCTGTGCTTTCAGAATATAGTTAAAAATTTTGTATAAACAGTTGGTTTATCTTTTGTGGTTTATGTTTTTGCCTTTGTTTAAAAATCATATTTTGCTGCAAGACGGGCCGGTGGGAGCTGCAACAATCGGTAAAGCGGAAGCAGCGACGCCAAAATATGAAATAAAAGAATACATAAATAAACACCTGACGCGGCGTACCATGGCAAAAGAAAAGGAATTTCAAGCGAGGGCATTTTTGAAAGAAATGCTACAATTAACCATGTAAGCGCGGCCGTGGGAAGAGTGCTGATAAGTGACAGAAGAATACATTCAAGAGCAAAAATCATACCGAGCTTGCATCCGGGAATGCCAAGAAGGCGGTAAACTGCCACCATGCCTATGCGCTCCTGCACACGCGAACGCTGAAGCAGATACAACATTACCATTGAAACGGCAATCACAGTAAAGGTTACGATCCTGCGGCTATCCATGCGAAGACCCGTAGCAAGGCGGTACTGTGCCCAAGAGTCGGAATTTTTATCAATTACTGAAACCTGTATTTTTCCTTCGAGCTCATCAGGAAGCCCGGCGGAAAGATAGTCTTTCATGGCAGTCTTATCTTGGCAGTAGACATAAAAGTCGGATGTCATCATGGCCTGAAGAAACGGCTCAATAGATGTGTCGGCCAAAACAAGGGAGGCATAAGTGTCCTCTTCAATAGCGTCAACTATGGTAAAAACCTGTTTATTGTTGGCGTTGAACAGCCCGCCAATTCGGTTGGCGTAATCCATGCCGGCGTTGTTAGTAATAACAAGGCATTCATCTGCTTCAAGCAAAACACTATCATATTTTTTGGGAAACTGACGCTTAAGGTCGGAAAGGCTTATGACTTCGTTGCCAGCTGTGCCTAAAGAGATCATTATGGCTTTATCAACAAAAATATCGGGCTCACCACAGTCACTTATGCCAACAATAGTGAGAGAACAGTTTTTCTTTGAATAGTTTAGTTCCCGTTCAAGAAAATAAGATACGTCAGAAATTCCGTTTTGTATGATCCCTTCGCGCTCCATAAGAGATTCCAATATCCACCTGTCAACAATTATTTCGTCTGGAAATTCTGGAAGACGTCCTAAAATCAAATCCTCACTGCTGAAACGGTCCAAAGAAACGTAACTGAAACCTGATAATGTCTCAAAAATATTTCCCATCTGAAGGAAAACAGAGGCGGAATATTCGGCAGAAACAGGAATCCTTGGAATATAGTCAAAATCAAGGCCGGAGGAATTTAAATAATCTACGTACAGAGGGATTAAATTTTGAACGGTAAGAGTGTCAGCACCGAGTGCCTGCCCGCGTTCAAGCTGTATTTCAAGAATATGTGAATCTGTGGTGATGAAATCCTCCGGTTCCAATGATGATATCATTAAATAGTCGCCCACGGTAAGCGTGGTAAAGACCGCAAGCACTACTAGAAAAAGCCATGTTCCAAAGCGCTGCACACCTTTTCTGCGCAGTAGGTGCTGCGCTTCTTGCATGAGCATGGAAAAAGGCAGGCCCTTTCCGGCTTTTCCCTGAGGAACAGGTTCATCCCAGACCATATTTACGGCTTCGTGATCCAAAGTTTCTAATTTTAGCAGAGGTCTATCCCCCTCAATAATTTGCGGGGGTTCATCACTTTTTGCAAGTGTTACCGGCTTTGAGCTATCAAGCTTTATAATAATACGATCTTTTTGAACAAGAACAGTAAGATCTACATCCGGCGCGCCATTTTCTTGCAAAAGCCGCAGAGTTAGCCCATCAGCTTGGCAGGTGGAGTCTTTAAAATCACCGGTATAGAGCGTATTTCCGCTGGAAACTATGCTGCCGCGCTGCCAAGTACTATTGTCGCTGAGCAAACGCCCGCTTGCAAGAGTAATAATGCGATCGGCAAAAAAGCGGGCGATCCGCTCCTCATGAGTGACCATGATAACCAGGCTGTTTTTAGAGATCTGCCGCAGTAGCATGCAGATATTCATAGTATTTTCTTCGTCAAGGTTGCCGGTAGGCTCATCGGCAAAAATTATTTTAGGTCTTCTGGCAAGGGCTCTGGCAATGGCAACACGCTGTTGCTGTCCCCCGGACAGTTCTCCGACGGCCCGCCGGGCAAAACGCTCCATGCCGACTGCCTTGAGTGCCTCCATAACGCGTTTAAGTTTTTCTTTATGGCCAAGTTCAAGCGAGTGAAGCCCTAAATATATATTGTAAGCGGCGCTGTATTCAGGTAAAAGATAGTAGTTTTGAAATATGTAGCCAAAACTGCGGTTGCGCTCCGCTTCGGTGCGCGCACTTCCACAGCGAAGATCGGTCAAATTTTCTGTACTGACCGATCCCCCGTCAAAAGTATCAAGCCCACCAATGGCGTTTAAAAGGCTGGTTTTGCCGCAGCCCGATGGACCGACTATACAGATAAAACCTGTATCAGGAAGGTCGAAGGATATATCATAAAGAGCTTGGCTTGCGGCTTTGCTGTGGCGGTCATAGGTTTTACAAAGGTGATCTATATGTATCATACCGTTACCTCCTCATCAAGCGCATCCCAATCAAGATCCGAAACCGAGCCAGATTTCGGATAAACTTGACGTTTAAGGGCATGCATTGCCCAAAAAGCTGTAATAAGGCATGCGCTCAAATGCAAAAGGGAAAGTATAACTTGGTACGAAAGAGACAGATAGCGCAAAAGCCTGCCTATGCTTTGAAAGCCGAATTCGCCGCAAAGTAAAATGGCTGACACACCAAGTATCTGCCCAAATGCTGTGAAAAGAAGCACCTGCAAAAAAACGGAGAGTTGAGCGGTTTTACAGTCAAGGCCAATGTTGCTCAAAAGGCGATAACTTTCCATTTCAAAACCAAACATTGCTCTGAACACAGCCACTTGCAGGACAAAAACAATGAGCAGTGCGACAGCGCAGATGCGAAGGGTTTGCATCCTCTGTTGTGCAAGAGCAGAATCCTGAATAGTGGAGCCCTCACGGTAGGGAGAAACCGCGGCGTAACCTAAATCGTAAATCTTGGCGAGCACTCTGTCAGTATAGGCATAATCCTCCATAGTAATGCTTATTTGGTCACCGTTTCCGGCATGAGTCAAAGCCCTGAAGTTTTCAAGAGAGACTTCTAAAAACATATTTGCTGTGGACATATGGTAACCTGAAAAAGTGAGTTCAATTCCGGACTCGTAATTTTTAATATCATCAAGAAAGGGCACAAAAAAAGTAAAATTATTGCCGTAGTTGCTTAGAGAGCGGTTAAATAAAGTCTTTTCCATTCGGGCCTCGTTTCCCATAAGTTCAGAGGAAGGAAAATAAATATAATAAAAATATCCGTTTTCAGCTACGAACTTGTACAAAAGCGTCTCTGCAAGGAAGACCCGCCCTATATCGTCATGGAAATATAGTCCGGAGCCGTAATCTGTTACACCTACCACAGTAACTTCAAAGTAAAGGTATGCACTGCGGTTCCAATTTTTACTGTCCTGAAAGTAGACAGGAAAAGTCTGCCCCAAAAGTTCCTCCCCGCCGGCGGCTATAACCTCATATGCGTTTTCAGGAAAGCGCCCGCCGGTGAGAAAATTCCGTTCGTCACTGAACACGGGGATAGTTTTTGCAAAAAACATTTTGGAAGGGTTAAGAGTAACGGCCGAGACCTGCTCATATTTTGAGTCGACACTGTTGCCGGTATTTTCAAGAGAGTATCGCCACTGAAAATCGGTGCCCTCCCTGTAAGCGTAGTGAATATCGGAGAGATAGCCATATCTTTCTATTGACTCAACATAGTCAACGCTCAGCAGAGCAGTTTCATCCTCGGCCGTCATGTCTAGGCCGTCGGGTCTACAGACTACTATTCGCCGATTGTCACCATTTGGAAAGGCAGAATCATCATAAAGTCTTGTGGGGGTGTCATCAAGAGAAGAAATAAATGTTCCGGCAAAAGCGAAAACGGCAAAAACCGTCAAGGTGAAAAATAAAAGCATAAGGCAGGACCATACTGGGCGGGAACCCAGTTGAAGAGTAGCCACATAAGCGCTAAGGCAACTATGTTTTTTTGAAATCAAAGGTCCAATGTTTTTTCTTTTAGGCTCATTTTTATCCCTGAGCTTTGCGTCCATTGTTATATGACCATCATGTATACATATATGTCGGGTAGCACTGCTTTCAGCCTCGCTAAATTCGTGGGTTATAAGAATAACAAGTCGGTCTTTTGCGGCTTCAGCCAAAAGGTTTATAATTTTAGCGCTGTTTTCAGGGTCAAGGTTGCCAGTAGGTTCGTCGGCAATGAGTATTGGGGAAGGTTTAGCAAGGGCTCTTGCAATGGAGAGACGCTGTTTCTGACCGCTGGAAAGTTTTGCTGCTCTCCGGCCGCGAAGCTCCCAAAGCTCTACTCTGCGAAGTATGGCTTCAGCTTCACTATGGGCATTTTCCCGGGGAATTCCTGCAAGGCGAAGAGCACTGACAACGTTAGATAGAACAGTGCTTCCGGGAAGAATACCATAGCTTTGAGAAATGAAACTCACACAGTCCCTGCGGTAATGTTCCCAATCAACATTGTCATAGTGTGAAGTAGGTTTGCCGTTAAAAAAGAGTTCCCCACTTTCATAGTGCAATATGCCGCTCAAAATGTGAGCTAATGTGGTTTTTCCACTGCCGCTCTCACCTGTAATGGCGACAAACTCTCCCAGAGAAAAGGAAAGTGTTATCTGGCTTAAACCAACGACTACCGATCGTCCCGAGGTGTAATATTTGGAAAGATTACGTACAGATAAAATTTCTTCCATTTCCGAGTTCCTTTTCATTTTATTGTCCAATATCTAAGTAATTCTAAAAAGAAAAATATAACAATATATCTATTTTATCACAAGGAGCATAGTTTGTAAACTTTCCTCTTTACCGGTAAAATTTATATAAGTTTTTTCAAAGTAAACTTGCGGCAGCTAGCCTACTTTTTAGCCAAAAAAGGACGCACAGTGTGCGTCCTTTTACTTTTCAGTTTCTTTCTTTTTTGCAAAAAGTTCCTTGCAGCCCAGCACAAGCAAAAATAGAGCAAAAATAGTTCTTAGAAGGCTTTCGTCAATACTTCCCGCAATATGTGAGCCTAAAAATACTCCGGGTATTCCAAATAATACGGAAACAAGGGCGCTTCGCCATTTTATATAACCGTTTTTCAGGTGAACTATTATAGCTCCAGCTACGGCAGGAAGGAAGAATATAAGGTTTATTCCTTGGGCCTCTAGTTGTTCAGTTCCAGCAAAGGCTGTAAGATAAAGAAGCAAGATCCCTCCGCCGCCAACACCCATGGCGCCGAAAGCACCGGCAAGAAAACCTATGATAATATTAATAAAATTCATCCTATTATCTGCCCCCAAAGAATTTTAAGCGCGGCAAAAACAATAAAACCGCCAAAAATATGCCGTAGAGTATGGGCCTTTATATTTTTAAAAAATAACGATCCGGTTATTCCACCAACTATACCTGCGGGAATAAAAACCATAGCGTCACCAAATTCCAACCTGCCGGAGTGAAGATAAAGCCCGGCACTTGCAATGGAAAGAGCAGCCATCATCAAGACAGAGGTTGCATGGGCCTTTTTTACAGAAAGGCCGCTTTTTTTAAACATTGGTACTGCCACCATTCCGCCACCGGAACCGAAAAGCCCATTTAAAAACCCAGCGGCAATACCTGTTACCGCTGCCTTCCACCATTTTTTCAAGTTTAAGCACGCTCCTTTTTACAAATAAAAAACCAGGACAAGCATAAAAATAGTTGCTTATTTACTTGGGCGGCAATTTTTATAGATTCTAACGGCCGCCTTATGGATTCAACAGTTCCCCGGCCTGTTTTTTATGATTTCATGGAAAACGAAAAGGCTTTCCGCCACCGAGCATTTTTATGCAAAACAATTTTCTCTGCATATTTTCCCCGAAAAACGTAATAATAATCGCAGGAAATAAAAATAAAGAGGTGCTTAAAAATGTCCGTTTCTCCGGATGAATATAAAAAACTTGGCGACAAAGCGATTCCGCCTACAAACAGCCTTCGCAACCTTACAGGGGCGTTCCTGATCGGGGGCACAATATGTACCATAGGGGAAATTCTTCTTAACCTTTATGCAAAGCTTGACCTTTCTACTCCGGCGGCAAGCACCCTTTGCTCCGTTTCGCTTATCTTTCTTTCTGCACTTTTGACGGGGCTTGGAGTTTACGACGACATTGCAAAATTCGGAGGGGGCGGCACGCTTGTTCCCATAACAGGTTTTGCAAATGCGGTGGTATCGCCGGCAATGGAGTTTAAAAGTGAGGGCTGGATACTTGGAATTGGTGTAAAAATGTTCACCATTGCCGGTCCGGTAATAGTTTACGGTATCTCGGCGTCAATAATATATGGAGTAATTTATTGGATAATAAAATTTGTTATATGAAAACCATCCTCCCTTTTTAACAGGCTCTTAAAGAGCGCATAAAAAAGCCCCTTATGTAGTTAATGCCATACATAAGGAGCTTTTTATTTACTATACTGCTATAACTGCCCAGTTTATATAAGCGTTGGTTATTTTTTCAAGGACAAGCCAAAGCGCCCAGTAGCAGAAAATGTAAGTAAGGTAGACTGAACGATACGGCCTGCGCATGAAATGATGAGCCTTCACTTTGCAAATATAGTAATTGCTGAAAATCCCGCTTTTTAAAATGTAATTAAACAGTGAGTTTAGAATATCCCCATCTTTTTTGCAGATAATATTTTTAGCATTTGCAAGATATTGGGGTGATATGTATTGGCTCATAAAATAGGAAAACAGACTATAGTTATAGACGGCGATGTGGGTATTTTAGCCTCTGCGGCTGTCGGGTCAAAAAAAGAAGGCGAAGGCCCCCTTGGAGAGGACTTTGACGTTATAAATGAAGATTCCCACTTCGGTGAAAAGACGTGGGAGAAGGCGGAAAGCAAAATGCAGGAGATTGCTGGTCAAAAAGCTCTTGAAAAATGCGGCCTTGAAATGAAGGATATGGATTTTATCTTCGCGGGGGATCTTCTTAACCAGTGCATAGCTTCAGGCTACAGCGCAAGGGGCGCAAAGATTCCGTTCATAGGGCTTTATGGTGCGTGCTCCACATATGCAGAGGCGACTGGCGTTGCCTCAGTTTTTGCAGATTCTACTGCAAAATACTGCCTCGCGGTGGCGTCTTCACATTTCTGCTCTGCAGAAAGGCAGTACCGTTTTCCTCTTGAATATGGCGGGCAACGGCCGCCGTCAGCTCAATGGACAGCAACGGCTGCAGGCGCCGCAGTCGTAGCAAAAAACGGCAATGCGCCGTTTATAAAAGCAATATGTTTCGGAACGGTAGAGGATCTTGGAATAAATGATCTAAATAACATGGGCGCGGCAATGGCTCCGGCGGCGGCGGCCACACTTTCGCAGTTTTTTAAGGATACCTACACTGATCCGTCGGACTATGACCTTGTTGCCACGGGGGATCTTGGCTATGTTGGATCTTCGCTTTTAAAGGATCTGATGCGGGAGGAAGGCTTTACTCTTGGTGACAATTACAATGACTGTGGTCTTATGATATACAACCGAAAGGAACAACAGGTGGAATCCGGGGCTTCTGGATGTGGGTGTTCTGCTTCCGTCGCATCGGGTCATATTCTTCCGCGTATAAAAAATGGAAAGCTAAAAAATGTGCTACTTGTTTCGACAGGTGCACTTATGAGCCCCACCAGCGTACAGCAGGGAGAGACGATTCCGGGCGTAGCCCATTTGATCTGTTATTCCTCTCAAAAAGGAGGGATATTTTAATGGATTACGTTAAGGCATTTATTGTAGGCGGAATCTTATGTATGATAGGTCAGGTGCTTATTGACAGGACCAAGTTGACACCAGCAAGGATCTTGGTGGGATTTGTGGTATCGGGAGTGATATTGTCGGCCTTGGGACTTTATGAGCCGTTGGCTGATTTTGCCGGGGCAGGTGCCACAGTTCCACTTTCGGGTTTTGGCCATCTTCTTGCTAAGGGAGTAAGAAACGCCGTTGCAGACAATGGCATACTTGGTGCCTTTACAGGAGGTTTTACTGCGGCGGCCGGCGGAATAGCCGCGTCGATCTTTTTTGGGCTTATAATCGCGCTGATTTTTAAGCCAAAGGATAAGTAACTAAAATTTTTAAGATATATCAAAAAACGCCTCCGTCATTTAACGGAGGCGAAATTTTTCAGAATATCAATTACTGAGCGTTTGCAGCGTTGAGTTTTTTAGCAAGGGCGGATTTACGCCTTGCGGCAGTGTTTTTATGAAGGACACCTTTTGCTGCAGCCTGGTCAATGCGTTTTATAGCAAGATTGATAGCGGCCTCTTTGTTCTCAGCACCGGTGGAGCATGCAAGCTCGGCTTTTTTGATGTTGGTTTTAAGGTTGGTCTTTATCGCTTTATTACGAGCGGTTTTTGTTGCGATAACTCTAACTCTTTTCTTTGCAGATTTAATGTTCGGCATTTAACTACACCTCCTTCGCTTATCGGATACATTCACAAATAATCATATTACATGAAATATTCCGTTCTGTCAAGAGCTTTTTTAGCGTTATATTTATTAATTTTTATAATAATATACACCAAATATGCCGGAATTTGCATTAACACGGTCTGCAAAGTGCCGGTACACAATTATTATAACAAAGGAGTGGTCAAATTGTCAATGAAAAGTGACCTTGCAAAAGAAATATTTAATGGCTTGGAGGAGAAATTCCCTGAAACAGAAACTTTTCACCGCCGCGGGAATATAGATATTGCCCAAATAGAGATAAAATCTGACGAGCTTTCTGCCTTTCTTGAAAAGCCAAAGGGACGCTATATAACTATGGAAGCGGAAAGCATAACCAACCCGTCGGTGGGTAGCGACAGTGAAATTTCCGCTCTTGCGGAGGAGATTGCCTCTCTTTTGCCACAAAAAGGAACGGTGCTCGTGGCAGGAATAGGAAACGTGGAACTCACAGCGGATTCCCTTGGGGCAAAGGCAGCAGATATGGTCATGGCCGGAACTTTTTTTGAAAAGCGCCTTTGTTGTCTGTCCACAGGGGTCTGTGGAAAAACTGGGTTTGAAGCGTTTGACATGATACGTTCTGCAGCTACAATGACTAAGCCGGATGCAATAGTCCTGATTGACGCTCTTGCAGCTGAGGACATTTCTCATATTGGGCGTACGGTTCAAGTGACTGATACTGGAATACGTCCAGGTTCAGGAATAGGAACAGGTAAACGGGAACTTTCCAAAAATACGCTTGGAATACCGGTAGTAGCCATTGGCGTCCCTACAGTAATACGTTTTCCTTTCACTGGTGAAAAAGGAAAAGAGGTATTTGTCTCCCCTAATGATATAGATATTACAGTAAAGCGTGCTGCAAGGCTTATTGCACTTGCGGTGAACCTTGCGGTTTTTCCACAGCTGGGGCTTGACGCAATAAAAGAGCTCGTGTTTTGAACTTAAAAAGCTTTTTGACCCAAAGCGGTAATTTTTCCAAGCTGTTATGCATAGATATTTAAGACAAATTCTTTATCGAGGGAAGATTTATGGACAAGGGAAAATGGCAAAGCATTGAGCTCAGGGAAGTTAAAAAGAAAATAATGTACTGGATTTCTTACGGGGTTAAAGTTGTTTCAAGTATATTCGGCTGTTGCCTTTTTGTGGGCGGCCTCTTTTATCTTGCCAAAAGCGGTTCGCCGCTTTTCTATTATGTGGTCGCGTTTTCTTCCCCGGGAAGTACCATAGAATATTTTGAAGATAAATCAGAAGAGGCGTTTGTTCTGGAGAAAGTTATTGCGGATGAGGGAGAAAAAACGGAGATAACCCAGCAGGAAGATAATGGCGATGAAAAGGAACCTGAAGTGGAGCCGCTTAAGCCTGAAAAAACAATTCCGGAAGTTCCAGAGGACCAGCGCGGAACCGTAACAGAGACGCAGTATAGCGCCTCTGCGGGAGGAATATATATCCCTTATGGGAATGCAATTATAAAAAACTGCACCACATACAGCACAGAAAAAATACTTTCGGTGCTTGAAGATGAGCACGAACTTTCACTGAGCACCACAATGGGCAATGCACCGCAGGTGCTCATTTATCACACCCACGCCACAGAGGCATACGAACCCGCCGACCGTGGCTATTTTGATATTGAGGGAACTTGGCGCAGCACTGACGCTTCAAATAACATGATATCTGTTGGTGACGCTCTCTGCGCAGTACTTGAAGAAAATGGAATAGGCTTTATACATGACGGTACCATGCACGATGACCCAAGCTATAATGGCTCCTACCAGCGGAGCGCTGTAACTATACAAAAACACCTTGATGAAAATCCACAGATAGTTGTTTGCCTTGATATACACAGGGATGCCATAGAGCCATCAAAAACAGAAATAATAAAACCCACTGCTGTTATAAACGGGAAAAAAGCAGCTCAAATAATGATAATCTCTGGCTGTGATGACGGTACAATGAACATGCCGAACTTTTTTGAAAATCTAAAGTTTGCAGCAGCTCTTGCAGATAAAATAGAGACCCTCTACCCTGGCCTTTGCCGCCCAGTGCTTTTTGATTACAGAAAATATAACATGGATCTTTCCCCGGGGCTGCTTCTTATTGAAATAGGCGCCACGGGCAACACGCTAGAAGAGGCCCAATATTCAGCCGAGCTTTTGGCAAACGCTCTGGTTGATCTTTTGGCAGAATAAAACCTTCACAAAAAGGCAAAACTCTTTTGGGAGGCGGTTTATAAAATGTCTGATTTCAAACGTGCTTTTGGCGCGACCTTTGCTATAACAGTTATGGTAATTGTTGGAATGTTGGCCATAAGTCTGATTTCCACCGTAAGTGAGGCCAGCGGCTTTTCCTCCGGGGAATTCCTTGCTTTTGAGCTTGAACCGGGAATTTTGCATGTTGAATTTTTGGGCGAAAGATATTATACTGACTTTCGTCCGCTGCTCTATGCATTAGAGGTACTAAAACCAGCTGCAATTTTTCTTCCTCCGCCAGTGCAGCTTGCCTTGCGGTTAGTGCGGTGTGAAATATAATTTCTTCTTAAAAAGAGGGCCTTTCAAAACGCGGCCCTCTTTTTTACAATTTCAATTATTTCTTTTTCGTTTTCTATGTCGCTTGAGTAGGGATAAGTTTTGGTAACACGCTCGAATTCGGCGAGGCATTTTTCAGCAAGGGGATAATTTTTGCGGTAAAGGAGCTGATAAGCGTAAGCGAGCCGCTTGCGAGAAACGTAGTTCGCTGTAGAGCGGATATATTTATTAAGCTGAGGCGTTAAAAGAGGGTCGATTTCGCTGCTGGGGGCACCGCGCAGCACTCTTAAAAAAATAAGTTCACACAAAAGCTCATTCCGGTGAAGGCCTAGCAGCCCGGGCATACAGAGCATTTTAATAGCGGTCTCCTCTGCCGCGGCAAAATTGTGGCAGTCAAAAAGATAGTTATATTTAAAAACACCTATGGTGCAGATTATGGGGTCGTTTCGATCTTCACCTTCGGGGATAAAAAACCAGTCTTCAGGAAGGTTTTTCATACGTTCCCCGTTTGAAACGAGTCCATTGACATAGAGCTGGACCCAAAACGACCGAAGGGCAGTTTTGTTTTTCCCAAGCAGAAGTGCGTTGCGACCGTCATTTGAAACACCATTGACCTGCAAGGGTACTCCGTTCAACACCGCATTTGACACACCTATGACGAAGAAAACCATAGCTGTAATAGCAAGCACGCTTCCACGCTCGGCAGAAAAATACACAGGAAGAAAAACAAAACCAAATATCAAGTTAAAAATGCAGCCACCAAAATTGTAAAGCCTGTATGGTAAATTTTCACGCCACGGCGGCGGCATCATAAGACACTGGCCGCCGGTCCCAACTATATTATAGAGCTTAATGCGGAGCCGGCCGTTCTCTTTAATGAACATAAAATTACCTATTCGAAATGAGGTAAACTGGTACCCCGTCAAGAGCCCAAAAACAAGATGACCAGCCTCGTGAATGATGGACTGAACGAATATTGCTGCCGCGGTTAGGGCTATTGCCACGGCTATAACAAGGAAAAACCCGTTGGGGTTCCTTTCAAAAATCGCGCCAAGGTCAGCGGAAAAGATTATAAAAAAAACGCAAAACCCGCCGGTAAGGCCCATAAGAACCTTTGCAAAAAGCTCGTCTCGTCTTTTTAATTTATTCAAGGGGCGGCACCACCTAAAATATAATAATAGATATATTATTAGTATAACTCACTTAACAGATTCGAGCAACAAAAAAATTTCCCCACAGTTAAAATAAAGTAGCGCCGGAGATTTCTACCGGAGCTGCTTTAATTTTATACACTGCAAAAGCTGAAAAAAGTGCGGTCCTAAAAAATTACTCAAAGGCAAAAGAATTTTCAATAGCCTCATAAATATGTATAGGGCTAAGCTGAAGATCGTTGAAATCCGCGGCAAGTTTTTCAACGCACTCTTTATTAAGGGAAATATCAGAAACAGAGAAAAGCTCTTCTTTGGTGCCGTTTGAAACACTGTAAAAACAAAGCCCAAAATTCAGGTATTCGCCCACCCCGTCAAGCTATAGAATTTCTTCGTATGGCTTATAAAAGAACAAAAAGGCCCACCTCTTTTTCTGAATTTTTGCGCCGTACAAAAAAGAACGCTGGGTGAAATGCTGCCGAGCTTCAAAAAACGTCAATTTCTTTTGGTCTTATATGTTTTGCAGGCCGCTAAAAGTTTTTCCTGCCGACGGCAAAAAAGCGTTTATTACTTTAAAAGGGCTTGTTTTGAAAAAACTTAAAGAAAATTCAAAATAAAAAGACTGAAGAACTGAGTTAATTGTGCAGTTTGCGAAAAAAATATTTTTTAAATTTTTGTTGTATTTTTTGAATATGGTTCTACGTAATGGAGGTGAAAAAATTTTGAAAAACACCTCCATAAGGGAAACCACAATTTTGAGAAAAATTTACAAAAAAATTAATTAAAAATTCTTATTTAAGGGTTATTGCAGTGTTGTGGTTGGGTATGGTTTATCATCAAGAAAGGAAACTTGCCCTACAAAAAGAAATTTTTTACAGTAAAGGGGCGAAAAAAGCATTTAAATATCAAAAAGAAGCTTTGCGCTGTTCCCCAAAGAATGGGAAAATACTCTCTTGAAGAATATAAAATTCGACACCGGAGTGGAACATTGAAAGCCTTTAAAGAAAAAATAAGAGAAATAGACAGAAAAATTCTGGAGCGGGTACATGATCATACGCATCAGGTTTTAATAATATTTGCGTATGATATACTCAAGGACTATGCTCTTGCCGAGGATATTTGTTCAGGAAGCATTTTTAAAACTTGTGCCAAACCTTTACAAAATAGATGACCCGGAAAGCGACCGAACAATGAACTATATGTATTATAGTTAAAAACCTTGGTGTTTGTTTTTTCATTGTCTACATTCTACCAAGCTATCGTGGTTTTGCCAAAAGGCTTTGCGAAAATTTTCCAAGAAATTTTACTGAAAGTCGTTTCTCCGGCTAAAAAAAGAACCCGCCTCGAGTGGGCTTTTTCGTTTTATAGGCACTCGCGCACGGCTGCTTTCAGTCCGGCGAAGTCTGTCTTTACCGGGTCAAGCTGAAGGAGCGAACTCAGCGCAATCGACTTCTGCGCCCCGCAGCTGCTGTCCAGCTTCTTCGTCGGCAGGACGTAGAACTCCCAGTCATCCAGCCTCATGGGGTCAGCCCGCGCCGCGTCCTTCTCCGTGTAGACGCAGAAGACGTACACGTCGGACGGCCTTCTCAGCTCACCGGAATATCCGCTCTCAGATGTCCACGGCATCGACGGACGGATGCTGAACTTGATAGCCGACGGGCGCTCCTGCTCCCACGCCTGCAAATAGGAACCGCTCTTGACCTCGACCCGGATGTCCTGCATCGTCAGGTCCCACGGCTCCCAGTTCACCCGTGCGGCAGACAGGTCGATGCCTAACGCCGCCGCAACGATGAACTCCGCATAACTCCCTCGCAGCGTGTTGTCGAGCAAATCCGAAAAGCCCCAGCTCCAAAAATCGCGGAGGCACAGCCCGATGCCCTCGCCATTAAACGTCAGCGGCTCATTGCCTGTTTTCTTCACCGCCATCTCCTCCTGCGTTCAGTAGTCAGTCACAAACGACCTACGGTTATTATAACTGAACACAGGTTGAAAGTCAAAGCACAGTCCGCATTTAGGGTGTAACTTTTCGGCT
>CAZNVF010000003.1:0-30738 GCA_964576395.1 uncultured Oscillospiraceae bacterium | reverse complement strand
ACCAAGGACAAAGGGCCGGAAATTCGGCGCGAGCTTGCTTGCAAAAGGTTCTCTGTCTTGGAACCTACAAAAATATGAATAATCAGCCATTTTTCACAAAAAAGCCCGGCTTTACATATTTGCAAAAAAATGCTATAATAACTACAGAGAATGATTTTGGAGGGAAAAATGCCGGAACTTTCAGATATAAATACTGTCAAAGAGATTCTAAACCGACATGGTTTTCATTTTTCAAAGAACCTTGGTCAGAATTTTATTATAAACCCTGACCTTTGCCCGCGAATTGCGGAAGAAAGCGGTGTAACAAAGGGAATATGTGCCCTTGAAGTGGGGCCCGGAATAGGTGTACTTACAAAGGAACTTGCCATTCGGGCGGAAAAGGTGCTATCAATAGAGATAGATGGGTCACTCCTTCCGGTGCTCGAAGAAACCGTTGGCGAGTTCGACAATGTTAAGATATTAAACGGCGACGTGATGAAGCTTGATCTTAAAAAGGCCATAAATGAGCATTTTGGGGATATGCCATTTGTAGTTTGTGCTAATCTGCCATATTATATAACTTCTCCAGTGCTCATGAAGCTTTTAGAGGAAAACATCGGGGCAAAAAGTATTACTGTAATGGTACAGAAAGAGGCTGCGCAGAGAATAACTGCCTTTCCCGGAACAAGAGACTGCGGAGCAATAACCGCTGCTATCCATTATTACAGTATACCAGAAAAACTTTTTGACGTTGGAAAAGGCAATTTTGTACCTACTCCAAAAGTGGATTCATCAGTAATAAAGCTTGAAGTTAGGGAAAAACCACCAGTAAAAGTTACAAGTGAACAAAAATTTTTTAATGTTATAAAAGCCTCGTTCAGCCAGAGAAGAAAAACCCTTGCAAACTCTCTTTCATCAGGGCTTGGCCTGAAAAAAGATGACGTTTACGCTGCTTTAGAAGTTTGCTCTATTGGGCGAAACGCAAGAGCGGAGGAACTTTCGCTTGAGGATTTTGCGGCTCTCGTTGAGGCTATTGGATAAAAATCAGCAGTTTTGGCATCAAAAACCTCGATATAGTTTGATCAACTGTATATTAAGCCATTGATGGAAATTTTTATTTTAATATTTAATAATAGGGAGGATATAAAAAATGAAAAAATTAGTTTCCATACTTCTTGTTTTTGTAATGGTACTTAGCTTTACCGCTTGCTCTAAAGTTTCTACCGCCGAGTTTAAAATACTTAATACCGACGGAAGCATACTTTATGAGTTCAAATCTGAGATTACCGAAGGCGCTACTGCCGGTTCGCTTCTTGAGGACTATCTTGTAGCAAATGGCATTGACTACCAAATTATTGACGGAACCATGCTCAACAGCATCGGCGACCTTAAAAACGACACCGAGAATTGGTCCGTTTATTGGGCAGTATATGTGAATGGCGAATACGGCCAGCTAGGGCTTTGGGAGCAGACTCTTGAGGACGGTGACCTTGTTGAGCTCAAATATGAGGAAAGCAATTTCTGATTAAACTGAAAAAACAACAAAAAAGTACCCATAGGGGGTGCTTTTTTGTTTAGCTTCTTTTAATTTTTTACACTTGTATATTTAGTATATTCTTGTTATAATATAAAATACGCTAATTTTGCGATTCCGTATATATTGAAACTTTCGGAGCATAATATTAAAAAAACTCCGGAGGTTAAGAAAAATATGGAAGAGGAAAAGAAAAACTGTGCGGATGACGATGAAGTATCCGAACAAGAAAGGCAAACGGATGAAATAATAAAAACAGGTTCGGTTACAAAAACAAAGGGCAAGCATTGTATTCACTGCCTTACCATAGTCGGCCAGGTGGAGGGACACTATATACTTCCACCGCAAAACAAAAGCACAAAGTATGAACACGTTATTCCACAGCTTGTGGCAATAGAAGAGGACCCGGAAATAGAGGGCCTTGTGATTATGCTTAATACTGTAGGCGGTGACGTTGAGGCCGGCCTTGCCATTGCGGAACTTATTTCGGGAATGAGCAAACCAACAGTTTCACTTGTTCTCGGCGGAGGACATTCAATAGGAGTGCCTCTGGCATGCTCGGCAAAAGAATCGTTTATAGTGCCGTCGGCAACTATGACTATTCACCCGGTTCGCATGAACGGCCTTGTTCTTGGGGTTCCACAAACACTCTCCTATTTTGACAAAATGCAGGAACGCATTACAAAATTCGTTGTAGACAATTCCCATATTTCACCTGATCGTTTTAGGGAGCTTATGTTTACAACTGGTGAACTTATAACTGATGTGGGAACGGTACTCGACGGCGAAGCGGCCGTAAATGAGGGGCTTATAGATCATCTTGGCGGCCTTTCGGACGCAATAAAATGTCTCTATTCTCTTATTGAAAATAAGGAAAATGGAAAAGAGGCGCACGGATGATACTTTGGACGCCTGAGCCAATGGATAGGATATTTCCAAGCCCTCAAATAAAAGAATCTATAATGGAGATAAACGGCGGACTTCTTGAAGGGGAGAAAACGCCAGAAGGTTTTAAAGTTTTACGCCTGATATCCACTGACCCGGGAATGTTTTTGAAAGATGAATATTCTCCGGGAGCGATAAAAAAGATGTAATTTATACTGCAGCATGTGAACAAATAGAAAAATTAAATGCCGCCTTTGGCGGCTTACATAGATAAGGAGAAAAACATGAGCTTATTTGATGCAGTAATTCAGGGAGTAATTCAAGGTCTTACTGAGTTCCTTCCGGTTTCGAGCAGCGGCCACCTTTCGCTTTATCAGCACTTCACCGGGAACAACGGGGAGGCCGCCGGAATATATTCAATACTTCTCCACCTTGGAACACTTCTTGCGGTGTTTATTGCTTTTCGCAGGGAAATAATAGGAATGATAGTTGAGCTTTTAAAAATGATTGCGGAGATATGCACCGGAAAATTTAACAGAAAAAATCTGAACGGCTCAAGAAGGATGATATTCCTGCTGATAGTCAGCCTTGTTCCACTATGCTTTTTCTATTTCTTTTCCGATTTTTATAACTCGCTTGCTGTGGACGATGATATAATAGTCGAGGGACTCTGTTTCCTGCTCACTGCCGCTTTACTGATCATTTCTGGAAAATGTGTAAAGTCTGGGGGAAGAGGAAAAGAAGATATGACTTGGAAAGACGCCCTTGGAATGGGAATAATGCAGGGAATAGCACCGCTTCCGGGACTTTCGCGCTCAGGCTCTACTATTTCGGCAGGGCTTATTCTTGGGGTCTCAAGGGAGCAAGCTGTTGCTTTTTCTTTTATTATGGGAATGCCTGCGGTACTTGCGGCCAATCTTCTTGAGGTACCTGCGGCAATTTCTGGCGAAGTGGAAATAAACTGGGCGGCAGCAATTATAGGGATGATAGTGGCTCTTATGGTGGGCCTTGCAGCAATAAAAATGGTAAAAATGCTTGTATTAAACGATAAGTTCACATATTTTGCATGGTATCTTCTTGTACTCGGCGTTATCATAGTCACTGTTGGAATATATGAACACGCCGCGGGAACTATCATAAGATTTTGAGGTAGAGTGAATGGCAACTAAAAAGACAACAAAAAGCAAAAAGACAAAAAAACAGCAGGAAGAGGAACTTTCTACTAAAAGACAGCTTTCCGCAATAATATTTTTTGCGTTGGGGGTCATTTTTATTGCAATGACTCTTGTAACAGGGGAAAACCTTTGGGAGACTATGCACTACGCAATGTTCGGCCTTTTTGGTTGGTGTGCGTATCTTATAGGGCCCGTATTTATTTACCTTGCAGTGATGAACACAATGGAAAAGCCCACTTTTTCCACCGATGCTCAGGCATGGGAAAGCCTTGCGCTGCTTTTGCTTCTCAGCGGTATAACAACTGTTTTTAACAAAAGTATGGAGCTTTCGGGTGGGGTATTTAGCCAGATAGCGGAGCTTTATACATACGGGAAAGACTTGACCGGCGGTGGAGTCTTATCAATAGTGTTCGGAGTAACATCGGTAGCGCTTATGGGAAGAACCGCAGCGATAATAGTCGGTATTGTGCTAATTATTGTTGTAATTATGCTTCTTACAGGAACTACCCTTATTGGTTTTGCAAAAGACACAAAGAAAGCTGGGGAAAAGATAAGGGAAGTCTATGTTGAACAGGTAGAACAGCACAAAGCGATCGAAAGCGCTCGCCGCGACGTTCAAATAGATATTCCCATTGATGATACTCCTATACGTTATCAAAAGGAGGAAACGGAGGACGCAGTGCGCCGCTCTAAGGAAAAACTTCTAGGGAAAACCACTGTTCAGGCAAAAGATGATTTTGTAATTCCGGATGTTCCAGATGAACCAATTATTCCAATTACTAATGTTAAACAGCAAGAGAGCAGGCTTATTGCAACAAATGAACCGATACACGGTTTTAACGCGGTAGCACCGACGGGAAAAGAAATTGCCGCAGCGCCCAAAAAACACATGGATGTTCAGATAGATATTCCGCTTGATGAAATAAAACCTGCCGATGAGCAGGTGGCCGAAGCTGCTAAGGACCCTAAGCTCGAAGAGCTTATAAACCGGGCAATAGAAACTCCGATAAAGAGCAAAACCTCGAAAGAAGAAATTAACGCCATTTCTGAGGAAGAAGCTAAAAAGATAACGGAGATAATGGATGACCTGGAAACTATACCATATGTATTTCCAAGTATAAGTCTTTTAAAAGAAGCAAAAAATCCGGATAGCGAGAATATCAACGAAGAGCTTCGCAAAAAGGCGGATACTATTATGATGACGCTCCAAAGCTTTGGGGTTCAGGCAAAAGTCATAAATATTTGCCGCGGTCCTGCTGTTACAAGATATGAGCTTCAGCCTGGCGCCGGCGTGAAGGTCAGCAAAATAGCAAGCCTTGCCGATGATCTTGCCCTTGCTCTTGCAGCAAAAGGCGTTAGAATCGAAGCACCGATCCCCGGAAAGTCAGCAGTGGGGATTGAGGTTCCAAACAAAAACAGAAGCATTGTGAGCATACGTGAAGTAATAAATTCTGAGGAATTTCGCAGGGCCAAATCCAAACTTACCGTTGCGCTCGGACGTGACATTGTCGGCAATATTGTGCTTGCAGATCTTGCAGCAATGCCGCATCTTTTGGTTGCAGGTTCCACAGGTTCGGGTAAGTCTGTCTGTATAAATACAATGATAATATCCCTTATGTATAAAGCAAGCCCGGATGAAGTGAAACTTTTACTCATAGACCCAAAGGTAGTTGAACTTGGAGTATATAACGGGATTCCTCATTTGCTTATTCCGGTTGTCACTGATCCTAAAAAAGCCGCCGGTGCGCTGAACTGGGCGGTTTCGGAGATGCTAAAACGCTATCAGATATTTGCAGATAACGGTGTAAGGGATATATCAGGTTATAATGAACTGGCGGAAGAGAGGGATGACCTTCAGCCAATGCCGAAAGTTGTAATAATAATAGATGAGTTGGCAGACCTTATGATGGTTGCTTCCAGTGATGTTGAAAATGCAATTAACCGACTTGCTGCATTGGCACGTGCCGCGGGTATGCACCTCGTAGTCGCTACTCAGCGCCCTTCTGTAGATGTTATCACAGGTGTTATTAAATCTAACATTGGAAGCAGAATAGCTTTTAAGGCGTCCTCGCAAATAGACAGCCGTACTATTCTAAATGATGGCGGGGCGGAAAAGCTTCTTGGCAAAGGTGATATGCTTTATCATCCGCAAAGCGAATCCAGCCCTGCCCGTGTTCAGTGCTGTTATGTCAGCGACCATGAGGTCGAGGATGTAGTTAAATTTGTTAAAAACGGCGGAACAGCTAGCTATAATGAAGATATTCTTGACGATATTGAAAAGCTTGCCGCCAGAGATAAGAACAAAAAATCTTCTGAAGATACTGAGAATGATGGAGGAGGATTTGATGATGAAGATGAAATGCTTCCCGCAGCCATTGAATGTGTTGTGGAACTTGGACGGGCCTCCACCTCGTTGCTGCAGCACAAGCTGAGACTGGGCTATGCAAGGGCTGCCAGAATAATTGATCAAATGGAGGAGCGCGGTATTGTGGGCCCATTTGAGGGAAGCAAACCCCGCCAAGTGCTTATAACTAAGGAACAATGGCTTGAAAAACAGCTACAGAGCGATGAATGATTTTACACAGCCAAGTGTGAATAAATAACTATAGGAGGAAATATCTTGGGAATTTTTAGCAAGATAAATGAGGGGCTGAAAAAGACCCGCGAATCCCTTAAAGAACGTTTTGACGACGTGTTTTCTGTATCTAAAATCGACGATGAACTTTTTGAAGAGCTTGAAGAGGCGCTTGTTCTTGCGGATACTGGCGCTGCTACCGCAGCAGATATTTGTGAGGGGCTTCGTAAAAGGGTAAAAAAAGAGGGAGTTTCCAACCCGGAACAAGTTCGCTCAATGATGGCGGAGGTCATTGCTGATATGCTTCGCGGCGGCCAGGAACTTAATATTGAGAATAAACCGGCAATAATACTTATGATAGGTGTAAATGGTGCGGGCAAGACCACAACAATAGGAAAACTTGCAAAGCGCTTTGAGGATGAGGGTAAGCGTGTAGTTCTTGCAGCTGCGGATACTTTCCGCGCTGCCGCCATTGAGCAACTTGAAGTTTGGGCTGACCGTTCCGGGGCCGAGATAATAAAACACTCAGAAGGATCTGACCCTGCGGCGGTAATTTACGATGCTATAGTAGCAGGAAAGGCAAGGAAAGCAGACGTTATAATTTGCGATACTGCCGGAAGGCTTCAAAATAAAAAAGGACTTATGGATGAGCTTGCAAAAATCGGCAGAATAATCGAACGCGAAGCGAATGGATCCTCTGTGGAAACCCTCCTTGTTCTTGACGCTACCACTGGGCAGAATGCTCTTAATCAAGCAAGAGAATTTGGCAATGCCTGTGGAATAAGCGGAATTGTCCTTACAAAGCTTGATGGAACAGCCAGAGGTGGTGTTGTAATTGGAATAAGACAGGAACTTAAAATACCAATAAAATTTATTGGGGTCGGCGAACAAGTTGACGACTTACAGCCTTTTGATCCAGATGCTTTTGCGGAAGCGCTTTTTGAATAAAGTTTTTGCAGCAAAATCATAATAACAACAAAAATAGAGTGTAAAATGACATAATCAGCTTCTTAAAAAGGAGAATAAAAATGATAACAACAAAACAGAGAGCTTATCTTCGTGGAATTGCCAATGGAATAAACGCAATTCTTCAGGTAGGTAAAGAGGGCGTAACGGACGCCCTTGTTGCAAATATTGAAGAGGCTCTTGCGGCAAGGGAAATAGTAAAAGTTGCAGTACTTGAAACAGCGCCCGTTTCAGCCAAAGAGGCTATTGCCGAGGTAATGGACAAGATTCCGGGAACAGAGGCCGTTCAGGTAATAGGCCGCAGATTCACAGTTTATAAACGTAACTTGAAAGAACCGAAGATAATTCTTCCTTAATAATAGAGCAATGAAGATAGGAATTTACGGAGGCAGTTTTGACCCCGTGCACAATGGACATATAAACGCCGCAAAAACTTATATGGAAGAACTTGATCTCAATAAAGTGATAATAGTACCTGCCTATTGTCCACCGCATAAAAAGGGCCTTGCGCTCACTCCTTCTGAACACCGGCTCAATATGTGCCACCTTGCCTTTGATAGCATTCCGGGCTTTGAGGTGTCGGATATTGAAATACAACGTGCGGACGAGGGGTATATGGCAGATACCATAGAGTATTTCAGTAAGCAATGTCCGAATGACAGGTTGTTTCTTCTTATGGGTGAAGATATGCTTCTCAGCTTCAGAAAGTGGCATGAATGGAATAAAATCATAAATAAGGTAACAATTATTTCGGCCCAGAGAAGCTGGGAAAGCGATTCTGCTATGGAGGCGGAAGCTGCTGTGCTTCGCAGCTACGGTGCGGAAGTAAAAATAGTTCCAATAGACATAAAAACAATATCCTCCACCGATGTACGCGAAGCTGTTCGCCGTGCGGACGATATTTCCGCAATGGTGCCTGAAAATGTGGCCGAATATATTTGGAGCCATTATCTATACTACAGTGAATAAAAACCTTTTGGCTAAAAGGTCAAGACCATAAAGGAGGGCAGAATATGCTCAAAAAAGCAGTGACTATGCTATTGGCTGCAGCGATCCTTTTGATATTTTGCTCCTGCTCGAGCTGGAAAGAGAGTTATGAAGACTTTCTTGATAAGCTTGTTGGAAAAGTGGACATGGAGCAGGATGAAAGAAACATCAATGCGGAAGAAACCGTTCGGGAAAGACTTGAAGAATATAGCGAGGGAAACATTCTTTGGTTCAGCTATGACGATTTTGACGGAGATGGATTCCCGGAAGCTTTTGCTGTTGTGGGAAAGGCCAGCGCACAATATTTTGAGGGAGTACTTTGGTATGTAAACGAAAGCTATGCTGCGGAACTTAAAGAGAGCGGTAAATGGAAAAACCCTGAGATAATAAATGCTGACGGAACAAACTTCTTTTTTGTTGAAAACTATGACGAAGGCCTTACCTATGTTTTCGGCGTAGAAAACAGCAAAGTTTACGAAACGGCTGTTTCGGGAACTTTCTCGCACCTCTCATATACAGGCGGAAGAGATTTTACGGCGGAATTTACTTCATATGACTATTACGAGGACGAGGAAGAAGCCGCAGAAGAGGAGCCTTCGACAAAAACATATTGGTTTTATCTTGAAGACGGGGAATTTTATGAATACGGAGCGGACGATTCGCTTAGAAGAGCTGATCTTCGCGCATACCCGCTGGGTTCCGATGTAATAGATGAGATATATTATAACGGACTTACGGAAGGACTTTTGGAAAAATACTATGCCGGGGCAGATGAGGAGACGCTGAATTTCATTGCTGAAGAAGCAGGTTACTTCCACAGCATAATGCTTCGTGACAATGGAATAATTAACCTTAATTTCTATGGCGCATATAATGACTGCTTCTATGTAACCTTTGAAATAGTCGGAAACGATTTAAAAATTATTGATGAGGGCCGTGGCTTTTATCTTCCCGCTGCGGTGGAATCTATTGCAACCTATCCTGTGAGGGATACTGAATGACATGCAGAAAATTTTCCTCTATGGGGGAGGATGAGATCAGGGCACTATTAAAAAGCAGAATGAGTGCTCATAGGTATGAACATTCTTTAAACGTGGCAAAAAGAGCTGTTTTCCTTGCTGAAAGATACGGGGCAGATGCGGACAAGGCATATTTTGCTGGCCTTGTTCACGATATATGTAAAGGAATACCGGAGATAGAGCAACTTGAAATAATAGAGCGGGCAGGATTAACCATTGATGAGGACACAAAGCTTTCTCCTGCTCTTTGGCATTCTATTGCTGGCGCTATATATATTCAAAAAAAACTTGGCGTTACAGACCGGGACATTATAAATGCCGTACGTTACCACACCTCAGGGCGGGCGGGAATGAGTATTCTTGAAAAGGTTATATATATGGCTGACCTTACAAGCGCTGAACGTAGCTACCCCGATGCAGATTATACTCGAAGGCTTACCGATTATAATCTTGATGAGGGAATTGCTTACGGCGTTCGCTGGATAGCAAATGATCTTAGGCGGCGTGGCCTTCCTACGGGGAAAAATACAGCGGCCCTTGAAGAAGAATATAAAAATGTGAATATCACATATAAAGAATAACCTCTTTGAAAGGAGAAAAATAAATGGAATCTTACGATCTTGCAGTAAAAATAGCTAAACTTCTCGACAAGAAAAAGGCCTCTGATATTCGTGTGCTCAAAATTCGCGATGTGAGCACGCTGGGCGACTATTTTGTAATTGCATCTGCTGGCAACAAAAGTCATGTTCAATCCCTTGCTGACGAAATAGATTTTGAGCTTAGCCACAACGACGGAATAAAACCCCGAAGGGTGGAGGGCTATTCTTCGGCAAATTGGGTACTTATGGATTACAGCGACGTTATAGTCCACATTTTCTATGAAGAAACAAGGGAGTTTTATTCCCTTGAGCGCCTTTGGAGTGATGCTAAGATCGAGGAGATAGACTTTGACGCAGAATAAGGCAGAACTTTGGTACGTTTTTCAGTGGGACAAATATTAAAAAAACTTGACAAGTCCCAATGGAAGTTGCTATCATAATTTATGATGTTTTTATATTTAATATTTAAACGCTTTGACGAAGAACAGTAGCTTTTTGCCGCCTTTTGAAGAGAGAGCCATGGGCTTTGGTGAAACCGTGGCAGGGCAAAAAAGGTGAACTCACTTCCGAGCGGCCGCAGGAAATTTACACAGCAGCTAAAGAGTAGAAGCGGACGGGTTCCACCGTTATATGAAACACGAGTTTGGGGCGCTTTGCGCCAACGGAAGTGGTACCGCGAGAACTTATTTCCCGTCTTTCGATATATTTCGAAGGGCGGGATTTTTATTTTGAGCATATTAATGAGAGATGCTCGACAATGGATATGACCTGCCCAAAGGCTGGGCCGTCGGACGCAGAAGTATTACTTGCTTATGCTATATTAAACAAATAGGCGATGAAATCCAAATCTTACCTTTGGAGATGAGAGAATGCGGCTCACCGTCAGGCAGGAAAAAAGTTTTTAAATGGAAGAGCCAAAGCCATGTATAGGAAGTTCAGGTTTGAATATTCAGGAACTTTAAAAAATTTTTGTTTAAATGGCGAGTGTTTTAACGCCAACTATATGAACCTTTATTTATCAACATTTCAATATATTACACTTGTACAAAACTGGAGGAAACTAAAAAATGAAAGGCTATGATTTCACAGGAATAGAAAAAAAGTGGCAGGCGGTTTGGGATGAAAAAAAACCTTTTGCTGCCACAGACGATTACACAAAGCCAAAATATTATGCTCTTGTTGAATTTCCCTACCCTTCTGGCCAGGGGCTTCATGTTGGGCACCCGCGTTCTTATACCGCCCTTGACATAGTGGCAAGGAAAAGAAGAATGCAGGGCTATAATGTTCTTTATCCAATGGGCTGGGACGCCTTCGGCCTTCCCACGGAAAACTTTGCAATAAAAAACCATATCCACCCAGAAATAGTTACAAGGAACAACGTTGCACGCTTTAAGGCACAACTCAAATCACTTGGAATATCCTTTGATTGGGATAGGGAAATAAATACCACCGACCCAAGCTATTATAAGTGGACACAATGGATTTTTCTTCAGCTTTATAAACATGGCCTTGCTTATAAAAAAGAGGCTAACGTGAATTGGTGCACTGGGTGCAAAGTGGTACTTGCAAATGAGGAAGTGGTAAATGGAGTATGTGAGCGCTGTGGAAGTGAAGTGGTGCACAAGATAAAGTCACAGTGGATGCTTAAAATAACGGAATATGCCCAGCGCCTTATTGATGACCTCGAAGATGTTGACTACATCGAAAGGGTAAAGACCTCCCAAATAAACTGGATAGGCCGCTCCACCGGTGCGGAGGTGGATTTTGGTACCACAGTTGGGGATAAGCTCACAGTATATACCACCCGCTGCGATACGCTTTTTGGGGCTACTTATATGGTAATTAGCCCTGAACACGCCTATATTGAAAAATGGGCGGATATAATAGAAAATATGGACGAAGTACGCGCCTATCAAGAGGCTGCCGCCAGAAAGTCTGACCTTGAGCGTACTGACCTTAACAAAGATAAAACCGGTGTGGAGCTTAAGGGCGTTCAGGGAATAAACCCTGTGAATGGGAAAAAAATACCAATATTCATATCTGACTATGTTCTCACTAGTTACGGCACCGGCGCCATTATGGCTGTTCCAGCGCATGATACCCGCGACTGGGATTTCGCTAAAAAATTTGGCCTTCCGATAATTGAAGTAGTAAAAGGCGGAAATGTTGAAGAAGCTGCATATACCGACTGTGCCACGGGGGTAATGGTTAATTCCGGGTTTGAAGACGGAATGACCGTTGAAGAGGCGAAAAAGGCAATGATAGAGCACCTTGAAAAAGAGGGTATAGGTCGGGCAAAGGTAAACTATAAACTTCGTGACTGGGTCTTTAGCCGACAGAGATATTGGGGCGAACCGATACCTATGGTATATTGTGAAAAATGTGGATGGCAACCTATTCCAGAAGATCAGCTTCCGCTTCTTCTTCCCGAAGTGGAATCCTATGAGCCAACTGACAACGGCGATAGCCCCCTTTCTAAAATGACTGACTGGGTGAACACCACGTGCCCATGCTGCGGCGGCCCTGCAAAGCGCGAGACGGATACAATGCCCCAATGGGCCGGTTCCTCGTGGTATTTTCTCCGTTACTGCGATCCGAAATGCGACACGGCGATCGCTTCCAAAAAGGCGCTTGATTACTGGATGCCGGTGGACTGGTACAACGGCGGAATGGAACATACAACCCTTCACCTTCTCTATAGCCGATTCTGGCATAAATTCCTTTATGATATTGGCGCAGTGGGCACAAAAGAACCCTACAGCAAGCGCACAAGCCATGGAATGATACTTGGTGAGAACAAAGAAAAAATGTCAAAAAGCCGCGGTAATGTTGTGAATCCGGATGATGTTATCCGAGATTACGGCGCCGATACGCTTCGCCTTTATGAGATGTTTATTGGTGACTTTGAAAAAGCCGCCCCATGGAATACCAGCTCTATAAATGGATGTAAACGCTTCCTTGACAGAGTTTGGGCACTTCAAGACGTTGTGAACGGTGAAGGAATCCGCCCGGAGCTTGAGGCTGGATTCCATAAATGTATAAAAAAGGTTGGTGAGGATGCCGAGAACCTTAAAGCCAATACGGCAATTGCCGCAATGATGAGCCTTCTCAATGATATAACCGCCACCGGAAGTATCACAAAGGAAGAATATGAGCTGTTCATAACACTTCTCAACCCCTTTGCTCCGCACATAACAGAGGAACTTTGGGAAATACTTGGCCATAAAGAACTTCTTTGTAAACAGAACTGGCCAGAGTATGACGAGAGCAAATGTATTGAAGCAACAGTGGAAATGGTTGTTCAAATATGCGGAAAGATAAAAGCGAGAATGAATGTTGCAGCCGATGCGGATAGAGATACCTGTATAGCCACGGCGAAGGAAGCTGCAGCGGCCGAGCTTGAAGGAAAGACGATAATTAAAGAGATCTGCGTTCCAGGAAAGCTTGTAAACTTTGTTGTAAAATAATCAAAAAATGAACGCCCCTTATAAAGAGGGGCGTTCAAAAAAATAGAGCTGAAATTTATTATGTAAAGGAGAAACTATGGATCAAAAAATGCTTTGGCAGTACGCCAGACTCGTGGTAGGAGTAGGTGTAAACCTTCAAAAAGGTCAGCGGCTTGTAATAAGCTGCCCGGTTGACCGGGCTGATTTTGGACGTCTTTTAACAACGGCCGCCTATGACCGGGGCGCAAAAGACGTAATTATAAATTGGACCGACGATTACTGCTCAAGAGAACGGTGGCTGAGGGCGGATGACAGCCTTTTTGACGGGGTATATCCGTGGGATGCAGAAAAACTCAATACCTTTGGAAAAGAGGGGGCCGCATATATTGCGATAGCGGCCTCTAATCCGGAAAATCTTAAAGGGGTCGATCCAGAACGCCTTCGCCGTTATAAAATAGGATCGAAGCGAGACCTTAAAGATTTCGAAGACCTTGAAATGTCAAACGGATTTCCGTGGTGCGTAGTATCGGTTCCGGTAAAAGCTTGGGCCGAAAAGGTTTTCCCGGGAATTCCTGAGGATGAAGCCATGGAAAAGCTGTGGACGGCAATTTTTGAAATGGTACATATCACCAAAGACGAGGATGCTGTAGAGATATGGCGCAAACACTGCGAAAACCTCGAACATCGGGCAAAGATGCTGAACAGCTTTAATTTAAAAGAGGTACACTATAAAAACTCTATGGGGACCGACCTCACTGTTGAGCTTCCTGAAAATCATCGCTGGCTTGGAGGTGTAGAGACATTAAAATCTGGTTTAAGATTTGTGGCTAATATGCCGACAGAAGAGGTGTTTTCCGCTCCAAAACGCACTGGCGTAAATGGTGTTCTTTATTCTTCAAAACCACTTGCCCTTAACGGAAATGTTATAGACGGTATTCGTTTTGAATTTAAAGACGGAAAAATAATTAGCGCGAAAGCCGATAAAGGCGAGGACATACTTATAAGCACCCTTGATACCGACGAAAACAGCCGCTATCTTGGTGAGATTGCCCTTGTTCCGTACGACTCCCCTATTTCAAACAGTGGAATAACATTTTATAACACCCTTTTTGATGAAAATGCTTCTTGCCATTTTGCTTTTGGTGAAGCGTACCATTCAAGTATAGAGGGCGGTAACAATATGACTGAAGCCGAACTCTTTGAAAGGGGAATCAACGCAACAGCGGGCGTGCATGTAGATTTTATGGTTGGAACAAACGACCTTTCTATCAAAGGTAAGACCAGTGACGGTGAAGAAGTTGTGATTTTTGAAAATGGAAATTTTGCTTTCTAATCTGCAATGAATATGTACAGGAGCTATTTTGTGATCGTTTTCTAGTTAGACTTTGTTTCACAGCTCTTTTTAATCTTTTTATGCACTGAAAAAATATTTAACACGGTTGATTATTGAATTATAAAAAGGGTGTTAAGCACGCCGGTTTTACCAAAAGCACAATTTGAAGAGTTAGAACAAAATACTCTTGCTAATATAAATTTGTTTTTGTAAGATAAGCAGCATAAAATAAAAATACTTTTGACCAAAGGCACAAAAATGCACTGCAAGAAATTGAACCTTAGTGAACAGTGGGAATGAAAGCAAGAACATTCAAAAAAGAGATAAAGCGCAACATTTTGATCTCTAATGTATAAAAGCTTAAAAATTTGTCAGGTTGAACAACGGCATAATAATATAAACATAACATGGTAAAAATCATTCTGACAGAGGTAAAATAAAAGTAAATTCTACTTTAGAATATTTGCGGTTAGTTAATATAAATTTAATAAATTTAGTAGGATTTTTGCACTTGACACTTGCGCACACGAAGTATATAATTAATTTTGTTACATTTATGTACAAAGAACAGAAGTTCTTAGCTCCAGCCCACTGGCGAAGGAGGGAAAACAGATTATGGCAGAAATCCATGTCAAAGAAAATGAATCTCTTGACAGCGCTCTCAGACGTTTCAAACGTTCCTGCGCACGCTCCGGCGTTCTTGCTGAGGTAAGAAAACATGAGTGCTATGAGAAGCCTTCGGTAAGACGTAAAAAGAAATCCGAGGCCGCTCGTAAGAGAAAGTATTAATAATTTAAGCGGACGGCGGATGGCTTTTATTAAAAGCTATCCGCTTTCTTCTTAAAGTGGTGTTAAGAAAGGGGGCTTTGCCTGTTGGCAATTTTTAAGCCAAACTATAGATTTACGAATATTCTTGAAATTGCACCGGAAAGCATAAAAAGTTCAGGGGCTAAAGCAGCCCTTGTGGACGCAGACAATACCCTTTCACTTCATAATTCGCAGGAACCATATCCTGGAGTTTTGGAATGGATAAGAAAAACGATAGAAAACGGTATTCCTGTGATAATTATATCCAATAATAGTAAAGAGCGAATTGCTCCGTTTGCCGGGAAGCTTGGGGTTCCATACGTAGAAAAGAGCGCGAAGCCTCTTCCAAAGGGGTTTTTGTGCGCTTGCAAAAAGCTTGGAATAAAACCTAAAGAAGCCGCAGTAATTGGCGACCAAATATTTACTGATGTTGTGGGAGGAAATCTTGTGGGCGCAAAGGTTTTTCTCACCGAACCCTTGGGGCCGGATACGAATAAATTTATAAAAATAAAGCGCCGAATAGAAAAATATGTAAGATAATTTCTTAAGAAAAGAGGTTTTGTAAAATGGATAGAATAAAAAGACTTGCAGCCGCACTGCCAGAGGATATTGATGCGGCGCTTATTACTTCGGATGTCAACCGTCGTTATTACACCGGCTTTATTTCTAGTGCAGGCGCACTTTTGGTAACAAGAGAAAATGCGGTTCTGCTTCTTGACAGCCGCTATGTTGAAGCCGGCAGCAAAAAAGTGACTGATGCAAAGGTCGTTTTGATGACTAATATGACCGAACAGCTCAACGAACTTTTTGAGGAATACAAAATAAAAACTATAGGCATTGAATCGGGTTATATGACCGTTGAAAGCCTTTTCAGCCTTCGCAAAGTGCTAAATGTAGAGATACTTGATGACCCCCGCCTCAACGCAATAATACTTCAGCAGCGTAAAGTAAAATCTGCTGAAGAGATGGCCGAAATCCGCGCTGCCCAAGCAATCACTGATAAAGCTTTCCTTCATATGCTCGAGGTAATTAAACCTGGCCTTGTGGAAAAAGATCTTCAGCTTGAACTTGACTACTTTATGCTTAAAAATGGGGCGACAGGCCTTGCTTTTGAAACGATTCTTGCAGCGGGGGCGAACGGTTCTATGCCCCATGCCGTTCCGAGCACAAATATAGTAAGGGAAGGCGACTTCGTTACTATGGATTTTGGCGCGGCTCATAATGGTTACTGTTCCGATATGACGAGGACTGTTGCTGTTGGAAAAATATCTGAAGAGCAGGAAAAGGTTTATAACCTTGTTCTTCAGGCGCAGCTTTCTGCCATTGACGCCGTCCGCGCGGGAGTCCCCTGCAACGAGATCGACAAAGTGGCTCGCGACATAATCTATAATGCGGGTTATGAGGGAAAATTTGGACATGGTCTTGGCCACAGCCTTGGATATGAAATCCATGAAAACCCTCGTTTCTCCCCTACATGTAAAGATATAACCGAGGCAGGAACCGTGATGAGCGTTGAACCAGGAATTTATCTTGACGGGCGCTTTGGTGTAAGAATAGAAGACATCGTTATGATAACTGAGGATGGCTGCGACGTTATCACTAAGAGCGAAAAGAAACTCATTGTTCTTTAATTTGTTAGCTTTTTTGAGCACCGTATGAGAAGCGGTGCTCAAAATGCGTTTAGTATTTTAATTATAAGATCTTTGGCCAATGCCGTTTCACCAATTCCAGAGGGATAAAGCAAATACCAAAAAGGAAGTTTAGCAAAATGAGACTTTTAATTGCAATTTTTGTGTGCAGAATTCTTTATTTCATAGGCCGCCTTGTTCATAAGGGCACGGCAAAGCCGGGAGATATAGCAAGAATCTTTTGCCCCAAAGTGCTTAAACGCCTTAAATTTGACGGAAAAATAATCTGTGTAACCGGAACAAATGGAAAAACCACTACTTCCAACAT
This sequence comes from uncultured Oscillospiraceae bacterium, assembly GCA_964576395.1. Lineage (GTDB taxonomy): Bacteria > Bacillota > Clostridia > Oscillospirales > Ruminococcaceae > UMGS1668. The sequence goes on along the minus strand of CAZNVF010000003.1, from coordinate 13,477 downwards.
GATAACCCATGCACTTCGCAAAAATGGCTATAAGGTTATTAACAATAGTTTTGGCTCGAATATGCTTGGCGGTGTGACAACTGCCCTTCTTTGTAACTGCACTCTTAGCGGAAGGGTAAAAGCAGATTACTCCGTAATTGAAATAGACGAGCGATGGTTGCGCTTCCTCGTTCAGGAAATACACCCGGATTACCTCGTGATAACCAATCTCCTCCGCGACCAGATAGTCAGAAATTGCTGCCCGGAGATAGTTCTTAACAAAATAAAAATGGGCCTTACAGATGGAACAACGCTTATTCTTAATGCCAACGACCCTGTTTCGCAGCAGGTCAGTTGGGAAAGGGAAAATCCTGTTGTGTGGTTTGCACTTGGTGAAAATGAACGTTCCACAAAAGAGTGTCGCTCTGGGACAAATGATGCAAGGGTCTGCCCTAGGTGCTTACATCCGCTTTCGTATAATTTTTATCATTATAACCATGTAGGTGATTTTCACTGCGCAAACTGCGGCTTTGAATGTCCACATCCGGATTTCATTGGTACTGACATTGACTTTGAAAATGCTTCGATGAAAGTAAATGGAACGCCAGTAAAACTTATGTTTGATGCGACCTATTTTATGTTTAATACCGTTGCGGCTTGCGCTGTCTGTTGCTCAGCAGCGGGGCTGTCAGTAGAGAAAGTACTCTCTTCTGTGGAAAGTTTTGATATTGGTGTCACAAAGCGTTACGAAGAATGGACCGTTCTTGGAAGAAAAACCGAGCTTATTCTTACAAAACAGAACCCGGCTTCTGTTGACCAGAGCGTGGATTTCATTTCAGAAAAGCCCTGCCCGAAAACTGCCCTTATAATCTCAAACAACATGTTCCATACTGAGCACAAAGACGTACTTTTTATGTATGATGTCGCCTATGAAAACCTCAAAGATGTGGATTATATCGTAATAGTTGGAAAGCGCCGCTATGATATGGCCGTAAGACTTAAGCTTGGAAATATAGACATGTCAAAAGTTCAAATTTGCGACAGTGAAGAACAGCTTAAACTATGCCTTGAAAAAACGGCTGGAAATATCTATGTTATGACCTCCTCGGTGTTCTCCAATGAGGATAAAATTCTGGAGGTGCTTAAAAAACTATGAGAACAATAAAAATTCTTGATATTTATGGTGAGGCCCTCAGCCTCAACGGCGATGGAAAAAACATAACAGCTTTTGCAAAACACATTGCCGAGATGGGGTATTCTTATGAAATCACACGCATAGGTATAGACGATGAAATCAATTTCGATGGTTATGACATAGTGTTTATGACTCACGGAAAACCCCATATAGTTTCCGCGCTAAGCGGGCATTTTATAAAATATAAGGAACATATACTGGATCAAATAGAGAAAGGGAAACCTTTTGTAGTTACCGGAAGTGCAAATATGCTTCTTGGCAAAAGCTTTAAAATGCTTGATGGCAAAACTTATCAAGGCGTAGGCTTTCTTGACTGCATATGTGAGGAATTTGACGGTCTTTATGTAAGTGACGCCGTTCTGGTACCTGAATTTGCGCCGGAAGAAAGAATATTCGGTGCATATTACCGCTGCGAGGCCGTAAAATATAATACCCCGAACGGAAATCGGCTTTTCAGAGTTGAAAAGGCGGATCCCGGCGCTGGTTCGGTTGGAACAAGCGAAGGAACTTATTATAAAAACCTTATAGCAACTTGGTGCCTTGGACCGGTTTTTATAAGAAACCCGCTTATGATGCGAAAACTTCTAAAAACAGTGCTTGGGGAAGATTACAAAGAAACGGATTTTTATTTAGAGGAAAAAGCACAGAAAAAACTTATTGAAGAGCTTATAAAGTAAATATAAAGTAAAGGAAATATATGCAAAAAAATGAGGATGCATTGTCTTTTTGTACAAAGATAATGTATCTTTTTTTGTGAAATGTTTTAAATTTTGCAAGTTTTAATAAAAATATTTGCAAAATTGCTTTTTTACGATAAAATGGTAAATTAAAAAACAAAAAGAGAATAAATATGCAAAATAATTTTTATTCAAAAATTTGAATTTATAAAAACCAAAAATGAAATAAGCAAGAATTTGAATAGCTAAAAAGCGCATAAAATAACAATTTTTTCACAAAATAAAATTTTTACGAAAACAGAAGAAACAAAATTTTTTCACATAGGAAAAACAGCTGTTTTCTTTATGAAAACGAAAAAATAAAATTTTTTCGTTTTTTTACTTGACATATGAAAAGAATAGGTATAGAATAACCTTCATAGTAATGAAGCTGAAGAATTAAATAAATTCATTGGCTACATAATTTTAAAATGATGAGGTGAATTTTATGAAACTGAACAAATTACTTGCTCTGCTTCTCGCTCTTGTGATGGTATTCAGCTTTGCCGCTTGTAATCAGAGTCAAGAGCAGCAATCCTCCGGCTCTCAAAACGAAGGGGATGAACAGGGGTCTGGTAACGAGGAAGCTTCTGGCGCAAGAGCGCTGAATGTACATGTTACTGCCGCGATTGAATCTATCGATCCAGCGTACACTTCAGCGGGCGATGACTTTGAGGTTATTGGCCAGCTGATAGAGGGCCTCTTCCAGGCTGATGCTTCAGGTGCTGCTATTCCCGGAATGGCAGAAAGCTATGAAGTAGATGAGAACGGAAATTACACTTTCCACCTTCGTGAAGCCTATTGGTCCAATGGAGCAAAAGTGACTGCCGACGACTTTGTATATGCTTGGCAGAGATGCCTTACAATTCCAGCACAATATGCTTCTTTATTTGAGACTGCCGGGATTAAAAATGCTTCTAAAATTCTTGCTGGAGAAGTTGATGTGTCCGAGCTTGGTGTAACAGCGGTCGATGAATCCACCCTTTTTGTTGAGTTTGATGTTCCATGTGCGTTTTTCGACACCCTTATGTTCTTCCCGGTATTTTACCCCATAAACCGTGAATTTGCTGAGGAGTGCGGCGATCTTTACGGTTCCGCTCCTGAATATTACATTAGCAACGGCCCATTCGTACTTACTTCCTATTCTCCGGCAGCCACTTCTTTCTCAATGGCAAAGAACGAGAAATATTATGCGGCGGATGAGGTTGAAATTGCGGGCCTTAACTACAAAGTTATACTCGATTCTCAACAGGCCTACCTTGCATACCAGAATGGTGAGCTTGATGTCTGTATTCTCTCTTCTGAGCTTGCAGAGATCCTTATAGATGATCCCGAGTTTTTATCTGTTAAATCAGGTTATCTTTGGTATATGTCTCCCAATATAAGTCAAGGGGGAGCTATGGCGAACGTAAATATCCGCAAAGCTATTGGTATGGCGTTTGACAAAGATGCTATATGCAATAATATCCTTAAAAACGGTTCTGTACCTGCGGATTTCTGTGTGCCGTATGATCTCGCAACCGGACCTGATGGAAAAGACTACCGCGAATCCTCTGGTATTACCTATTGCGAATATAATGTGGAATTGGCTCAGGAATACTGGGCAAAAGGTCTTGAAGAACTTGGCGTTGATTCTATTGAGATCACCATGATTTTTGATGACGATGAATCCACTAAACTTGTAGCTGAATTTATTCAGGCTCAGGTGCAACAGAATCTTCCGGGACTTGTATTTAATATTCAGTCCTATCCCAAAGCGGAACGTACCAACCTTATGAAAGCTCATACTTATGATATTGGTTTCTGCAGATGGGGACCTGACTATGCTGATCCGCTTACCTACTTTGATCTTTGGACCGATGGTTATACTCACAACTATGGAAATTGGCACTCTGATGAATATATGGAGATTCTCAACAACATCAAATCTCTTGAATATGCTGTTGATCCTGAAGCTCGTTGGGAGCTCTTTAAAGATGCAGAGCAGATAATTGCAGATGAGGCTGTCATCCTTCCTGTTTACCAGAACTGTAATGCGGAGCTTGTAAAATCTGATGTTTCCGGAATCGAGTTCCACTCTGTTGGCCTCAACCGTGTATTCAGAAATGTAAAGGTTGGTTGATTGCTAACCTATCAAAAACATGTATTAACTGATTACTAAGGTATCGCAGTGGCCCACTTGTAGGTGGGCCACTGTATGCTTTTATTTATGGGAGGGGATGTTCCCAGTGAAAAAGTACATACTGAAAAGAATTTTATATTCTTTAGTTGCAATTTTGGTATTGTTGCTTCTGCTGTTTGCGATGCTGGAATTTATGCCTGGTTCTCCGTTTAATGATGAGAAACTTTCTGATGAACAAATAGCTGTGTTATATGAAAAATATGGTCTTGATAAGCCGGTTTATGTCAGGTATTTTAAATATGTATTTAACATTTTAAAGGGCGATTTTGGAGTATCTTATAATATAGGCGCAAATGTGCCGATAACTACTTTGCTGAAAGGAAAACTGTCCACATCTATACGTCTTGGTGGTCAGGCGGTTTTTGTGGGGGCGGCTATCGGTCTTATTCTCGGGCTTGTTGCCGCGCTTAAGCACAATACCATTTTCGATACAATTGCAACTATTATATCCGTCCTTGGCGTAAGTTTGCCATCATATGTTTTTGCGCTTGCTCTTTCGTACAGTTTCGGGTTCCGTCTGGGCTGGTTCCCGCTTTTGTATGATTCTAATACACCATTTATATCCTCCGTTCTTCCCACAATAGCGCTCGCAATGTTTTCCATGGCCAATATTGCAAGGTTCACAAGAACGGAGATGCTTGAAGTTTTGCGCAGTGACTATATGCTTCTTGCGGAAAGTAAAGGCATAAGCGGCCCGGCGCTTATTGTTCGTCACGCCCTCAGGAATGCGCTTATTCCTATAATTACAGTGCTTGGCCCACTGATAGTCAATACAATGACAGGATCGCTTGTTATTGAGAAGATATTCTCTATTCCGGGCATTGGTGAGCTTATGGTACGTTCAATACAGCAAAACGACTACAATGTAACCATTGCTCTTTCTTTTATTTACAGCGTTATGTATATAGGAATAATGTTGGTGGTCGATGTCCTTTATGGTGTTATTGACCCAAGAATTCGTCTGTCGAAGGAGGATAGTCATGAAAGCTGAAAATTTTGATTATTCCACCCTTCCGCAGGATGCGTTTGAACTTCAGGAAAACGATGTTCATGCTCATGTTGACAGAAACTTTGCCTCACAGAATTATTGGAAAGACGCCTTGGTGCGTTTTCTTAGGAACAAGGGTGCGGTTGTTGGTCTTATTTTGATTTTGATAATTGCATTTTTTGCTGTTTTTGGTCCAAGTATGACACCATACACCTATGACAGCCAGATAATTGAACAGCAGAACCTTGCTCCACGTATTAAAGGCCTTGAATGGCTTGGATTTGACGGAAGCGAGACCATGATTTTGGGCGATATTAAAATTGAAAAGAATGGGTATAAAGACAAATTTGAAGATGTCTATTACTGGTTTGGTTCTGATACTCTTGGCCGTGACATATTCACCCGTGTGTGGGAAGGGACGAGAATAAGCCTTTATATAGCCATAGTTGCTGTTGCGGTCGATATTGTTTTTGGTCTTACATATGGCCTTGTTTCAGGATATTTCGGTGGAAGGATAGATTCAATAATGCAGCGCTGTGCGGAAATACTGAATAGTATACCGAACCTTGTAATTGTAACGCTGATGATCCTTGTTTTGAGCCCTGGTCTAGGAGCGATCATAGTTGCTCTTATGATAACAGGATGGATACCTATGAGCCGCATTGCACGCGCCCAAGTGCTCAAGCTTAAAGAACAGGAATTTGTTCTTGCTTCTAAAACTCTTGGAGCAAACCCGATGCGCATCATCTTTAAAGAGATAATGCCGAACATAATAGGCCAGATTATAACCCAGACAATGTTCTCAATTCCTCACGCAATATTTACTGAAGCTTTTCTTGCCTTTGTTGGACTTGGTATTCCGGCGCCTATGGCATCTCTTGGAACATTGATTTCTGACTCTTACAAGAACTTTACGACCCACCCCTATATGATAATTTTCCCGCTTGTTGTTCTTGCTTTACTTATGCTCAGCTTTAACCTTGTAGCAGACGGTCTGCGTGATGCTCTTGACCCGAAACAAAAAGATATGTAAAAGGAGGATAGATTTTTATGAGTGAAAAAGGAGATTTTATTCTTAAAGTTGAAAATCTGTCCGTAACTTTTTCAACTACTGCGGGAAAGGTGCATGCCCTCCGCAATGTGGATTTTGCGGTAAGACGCGGCGAGACAGTTGCTGTTGTCGGTGAATCGGGTTCTGGTAAATCTGTTACCGTTAAAACAGCTATAGGTATTCTTGATACCAACGGAAAAGTTGATGGAGGAAACGTCTGGTTTACATTTAAAAATGACAAAGGAGAAGAAGAAACTGTTGACCTTCTTAAGCTTTCAAAAAAGCAGATGCGTCAAACCATAAATGGAAAGCGTATAGCAATGGTTTTCCAAGATCCAATGACCTCTCTCAACCCCACCATGACAATTGGAGATCAGATAATGGAGGGGATGATTTGGCACTTTAAGACCCCAAAAGAAGAGGCAAAAAAACGTGCCATTGAGTTGCTTGAACTTGTTGGAATAAATAATGCGGAAAAGCGTTTCAAAAACTATCCCCATCAGCTTTCAGGCGGAATGCGCCAGCGCGTTGTTATAGCTATTGCGCTTTCCTGCAATCCTGATCTGCTCATATGCGATGAGCCAACAACGGCATTAGATGTTACTATTCAGGCCAAAATTCTTGAACTTATCAAAGAAGTTCAAAATAAACTTGGAATCTCTGTAATTTATATAACTCATGACCTTGGCGTTGTTGCAAAGGTCGCTGACTTTGTAAATATAATGTATGCCGGAAAAATTGTTGAAAAAGGCACAGTTGACGAAATATATTATGATCCTCGTCACCCTTATACTTGGGGGCTTCTTTCGGCTCTTCCAGATCTTGATACCAGCGATGAAAGGCTTTATACCATTCCGGGAAGCCCACCAAACCTTCTTCATGAGGTCAAAGGCGACGCTTTTGCTCCACGAAATGAGTTTGCCCTTAAAATTGACAGTATAGCTGAACCGCCTATGTTTAAGATCACAGATACACACTATGCGGCAACTTGGCTTCTCGATGATAATGCTCCAAAGGTGGAAATGCCCAAAGAACTCCGCGCAAGAATAGATAGAATGCTGAAGGAGGCGAAATAAATGGAAGAAAGAATTCCGCTTCTTAAAGTAGAGCACCTTAAACAGTATTTTCCAATCAGCAAAAAGTTCACAGTAAAGGCTGTTGACGATGTCTCGTTTGAGGTATATCCGGGAGAAACTTATGGCCTTGTTGGAGAGTCCGGTTCTGGGAAAACAACTATTGGCCGTTCTATAATCCGTCTCTATGAACCAACAGGAGGAAAGATAACCTTTGATGGGTTAGACATCACTGGCAAAATGAGTAAAAACGACAACCATATGCTTCGTACCGAAATGCAGATGATCTTTCAGGACCCAATGGCTTGTCTCAACCCGAGAAAAAAAGTCGGCGATATTATAGGCCAAGGGCTAGATATTAACCACCTGTATAAAACCAAAGATGAACGCGACCAAAAAATTGCTAAGATACTTGCAAAAGTTGGTCTTGCACCTGAACATGCGGAAAGGTTTCCGCACCAATTTTCAGGTGGTCAAAGGCAGCGTGTTGGTATTGCAAGGGCACTTATTATGAACCCTAAGCTCATTATTGCCGACGAATGTATTTCCGCTTTGGATGTTTCTATTCAGGCCCAGGTGGTAAACCTTATGAAGGACATACAGAAGGAGACAGGCTCTTCATACTTATTTATCGCTCATGACCTTTCAATGGTAAAATATATCTCCGATAGAATTGGGGTTATGCATCTTGGCCATCTTGTAGAGACGGGCACAACGGATGAGATATTTAAAAAGCCTATTCATCCATATACTAAGAGCCTTCTTTCTGCAATTCCCCACCCGAACCCGGCAGTGGAGAAAAAACGAATTTCTCTTGTTTATGACTATGCTACTAGTGGAATAGACTACCTTAAAGGCGAACTTCGCACAGTTGAAGGTACGCATCAGGTTCTTGCAACAGAGGAAGAGTTTGAAAAGTGGATACATGAGGAATACGTTTGGTAATTAGATTTTAGTAAAAGGTGGCATGCTCAAATAAGCATGCCGCCTTTTACTAATACTATAATTTATCTTTTTAATTTCTTATATGGTTGACAAACCTGTTATTTTATGATAATATAGTTTTGATATTAAAATAATATCAAAACTGAACATAGAAAGAAGGATATAAATGAATGAAAATGTAAAAAAAGTGTACAATGCTGAGCTTCATCCGGGCAACGGCATGTCAATGCTTATGTTTCTTGTTATAGCGGAACTTGCATCCATAGGACTTTTTGTGTTAAGCTTAACTCAAATCGCTCGCATTTCAACAGCAATTGTGGTGACCGGTGCTGTACTTGGCGGAATACTTGGATTTCTGCTTTTTCCTATACTTATGTGTGGTCTTCGCACTTTGCGCCCTAATGAAGCCTATGTTCTGACCCTTTTTGGAAAATATTATGGAACTCTTTACGGCCCGGGCTTCTTTTATATTAACCCTTTTGCAAGTGCTATAAACCCTGCAGCAGAAAATGTGCTTGAAAAGGCTGCAGCAGCAAATGTGGAATCAACCCTTAATGGTAAAGGAACTACTGCTACAGTTTCAATAAGTACAAATAAAAGGATATCCCTTAAGGAAATAACTTTAAATAACGATAAGCAGAAAATAAACGATCAACTTGGAAACCCTATAATGATTGGAACGGTCGTTATCTGGCATGTTATTGATCCGGCAAAAGCAGTTTTTAATGTTGATAATTATGTTGACTTCCTTTCAACTCAATGTGATGCTGCTCTTAGAAACATCGTTCGCGAGTATCCTTATGATGATTCTGAAGAGAACGACGAAAAATCGCTTCGCGGATCCAGTCTTGAAGTGGCACAAAGGCTTAAGGATGAGATACAGTGCCGTGTAGAGATCGCTGGAATCGAAGTGGTAGAGGCAAGGATAACTCATCTTGCTTATGCCACTGAAATTGCGGCTGCAATGCTCCAGCGTCAACAGGCCTCAGCAATCATAGCAGCTAGAAAACTTATTGTTGACGGAGCAGTCGGAATGGTTGAGATGGCTCTGGACCGTCTTGAGGAGAACAATGTTGTAGAGCTTGACGATGAGCGAAAAGCTCAAATGGTTTCCAATCTTCTGGTGGTTCTTTGCGGAAATAATGATGCACAGCCCATTGTAAATACGGGTTCTATTTACTGATATTAAATGATATTTTAAAAGGGGGCGGTATTTTTGCCGGAAAAGGATAAAAAACAACTTTTACTTCGGCTTTCGCCGTCTCTATGGGAAGAAATATCCCGTTGGGCGGAGGATGATTTTCGCTCCATTAACGGACAAATAGAATATATACTTACAGAGGCCGTAAGAAAACGCAAAAAATCCAAAAAGAATGAAGATGAGGACTAAAAAAGCGTCCGTAAGGGCGCTTTTTATATATTAAAACTAAAAACGTTATACGTTAAAGTACGCATGTACCAAAATATGGATTCATAACGAATATACCGCTTGGGTTTTATCTCTGATCTAAAACTTTTTACGAGATGCGGCACAAAATTTATCTTCCGTGCAAATGTGACTTAAACATGGTTTAAAACCGCTGGGTTTAAAAAATTCCACAAGCGATGCGCCAAACAAATTGAGCACGATATTCAGCGGCCGGTCAACAATAATTTTGGTTGCTGAAGAAAATCTGTGCTCAAATTGGCCCATAGCAATGTAAATTTATAGTTATAGTGCAACTATGTTCTTTTAATTGATATGTAAAGAAGAACAGATTTAATTTAGTTTGTAGGGAAAATAGTATAAAAACATAAATTTATATTACATATTCCAATAGATTAATATAAGCATGGAAAGGACGAAAGATGGAAATAAAGCCTGCTCAAAAAAGTGATCTTCCAAAACTGAAAGAAATGTATCGAAGAATATGCGAAAATATGACCAAAAACGGCTTTGAATTTCGGAACAAGGTTTACCACTGTGAATTTTTAGCTGATGATATTAACAAGGAACGCTTTTATATTTTAACGAACGGTGATGAAATAGCTCCGGCTTTTGCTCTCTGTGTCTCCGACGCGGGTGAGAACTATATAGAATGGGAAAACAATAAGGCCAATGCTCTTTACATTGAGCGCCTTGGCGTGAATGTTGCCTATTTAGGGCGCGATGTTGGAATGGTGACAATTGACAGTGCTATTGTAGTAGCAAAAGAAAAAGGCGCTAAGTATTTAAGGCTATTTGTTGTAGATGAAAACAAGCCGGCACTTATGATGAGAAAATAGATGGAAGCTTGACTTTGAGGGAATATGGTTTTGAAATTAAAATCGAACCGGGATAAATAGCGAAAAATAAAAGCGCCGCCATTTCAGTCAGAAAGGGCGGCGTTTTTCTCATTTTTAAGTTTTTTTCGTATTTCATCTGCGGTACCTGTCGAAATATTTGTGCGAAAGCTGCTTTCAAGTTCATCGCACATCTCTGGCATATCTGCCCAAAAGCGTTTTGGCATGTGAGCCATTCTGCAGGTTGGATTATAACGACTTGCTATAGAGATATGACTATAGTAAGATTTCCATAGCTCAGCGTAAAAGGCGTCCCCAGACGACTCAGACGCCGCAAGTTCGTCAACTGGAACGATAACGGTATTTTTGCCTGAATGAATAAGCGCGGCCCTATGGGTATTGTCATAGATCATGAAAGTTTCATTCCAAAGTCTGGCACAAAAATATCCCTTAAGAAGCGGTAACACGAAATGTTTGGGGTGTATAACAGAAATGAGAGCGCCTTTTGAATCGTAGAAACGAACGAAGCCTTTCAGAAGTTCTGCCTCTTTGACAACAGAAGTAGACATTCGGAAAAGAGGGTTTATTTCTTTATCAGCAATCATTCCAATAGCGCGTTTTCCCTCGTTGAAGCCCTTCCAAAGGTAGCGAAGAATGGCAATCTCTTTTCCACCTTCACCGTAAAGAAAGCCGCGTTTGATAAGGTTCATAGCTTCAGTACCAAGTTTTTTTTCAATGGCGCGTTCAACGCGCCTTGCATGCTCAAAGTCCGTCTCAACGGTGTGAACTTTGAACAGCATTGGTTCTTGGTCACCAAAAACATATACATCTGACGGAAGAGTTTTAAGCACAAAGCTATCAAAAACCATTGACAGAACCCCGTCAAAGCTCCCATCATATGAAAATATTAAAATTCCCCTGTTAGGCATTCATTCACCACCTCGCCAGTGAGCGCAGGTTCAAAAAGAGAAAGCTGCTCAAAACCGTAATTTTGAAATCCGCCAATTTTATTGGGCGAAAGTATAGAGTATATAATTGCTTCCGGCGTTTCCGGAATTTTTTGCATGGTTTTGCCACGGCAGGTTATAAAAAAATTTGCCCGCTTGAGCACAATGCCGAGCTTTTTCAGTGCGTCGAAGTCAAGGCTGTGGTTTTGCCTTGCTTTGATAATGCGTTTTGCTCCCGTAACACCTATTCCTGGAACTCGCAATAGCATTTCATAATCCGCAGTGTTTACCTCTACGGGAAATTCGTCAAGATGGCTAACCGCCCAGCTACATTTTGGATCCACTTCCGGGTGTAGCATGGGATGGGCGGGATCAATTATCTCTTTTGCTTCAAAACCATAAAAGCGCAAAAGCCAGTCTGCCTGATAAAGTCGATGCTCTCGAAGAAGAGGCGGATGTGTATCAAGGGAAGGTAAAAGCCTATCTTCCTGTACCGGTATATAGGCAGAGTAATAAACACGTTTCAGCCCATATTTTTTATAAAGCTTTTCAGTAAGATGAAGTATGTGATAGTCCGTTTCGGGCGAAGCGCCAACAATCATTTGTGTGCTTTGGCCGGCTGGTGCAAATTGGGGCACATGCCGGTATTTTATAATGTCTTCACGGTTTTCGGCAATACCGGTTTTGATAAGCCCCATGGGTTCAAGGACACTGTGCTTAGTCTTATCCGGCGCAAGGGCTGTGAGCGACTTTTCAGAAGGAAGCTCAATGTTTACGCTGATCCTATCCGCCAAAAGTCCAAGCCTATGAATCAAAACGGGGTTCGCTCCGGGGATGGCCTTGACATGAATGTAGCCATGAAAACCATATTCCTCACGCAGAATGCGCAGAACTTCGATCATGTGTTCTGTAGTCCAATCCGGCGAGCCGACAATAGCACTTGAAAGAAAAAGTCCTTCAATGTAGTTACGACGGTAAAATTCAATAGTAAGGTCAGCGAGCTCCTTTGGGGTAAAGGTCGCTCTTGGAAAATCATTAGTGCATCGATTTATGCAATATTTGCAGTTATATGTGCAGGCATTTGACAGTAGCACTTTTAAAAGGCTTATGCATCTACCGTCGGCCGCAAACGAATGGCAACAGCCAGCAGGAAGGGCTGCGCCTAAGCCGCTGCCAGTACCCCCGTTCCTTCCGGAAGAGGAAGAGGAACAGGAAGCATCATATTTTGCGGCCTCCGCAAGTATAGCAAGTTTTTCAAACATGTCCATTTATATCCCTCCTTTTTGGCAAAATAAAAAGTTTTCAAGTTCTTGTATTGAATATTAACTTCTGTTGCTACTCGATCTTTTGTTTTAAATAATCTGTCAATTATGATCAAGCTCACTTTTTGTTATTTGTCATAGCAGAGCTTTTAGTGGGCTTTGGCACAAACTTTTTGATGCATGGATAAAAGCTTTTTAAATACATTCTTTTCGGTGAAAACAATTATGGTCTAACATAAATAGCCCTTAAATAATTTTAGCTATTGGATGCCTTATCACGGTTTTCTGTTTTTCCACATGAACTTTTCTTGGATCTGAAAGGTAAATCTCATGGTGGAGCCGATTTTCGGAAAAATCACTTCTATAGCCGTTTTTAGCAATAAAATTCTCCATCAGTGCAACAGAAGCCGGTTCGTCGTCAAAAGAACCAATATGCATCACCTGTACACAGAGTCCTTCGTTAATGGTGAGAAATTCCACTTTTGAGCAGTCGATTTTTTTCTTTTTTGTTGCTTCGCCCACAGCCCAACGAAAGTTTTCCTCTGTTATAAAATCAGGAAGTCTAATAACTGAAATCCAGTGAAAAGCACTTTTATTGTTGTAATTTGCACCGCTTATATTCTTCTGCCACCAAAAACCTTCCAGCGGAGGCACAATGTATTTGTAAAATCCATCGATCTTATAACTTGTCTTATAGCTCATTTTGAGTGTATAGGCCACAGTATAAAGGACGGAAATTGCTTTCTGGTATGTACCTCCCTCTTCATTTGGGTCTCCACTGCCACGGACCGCAATATAATTTGCAGGTGGTACAGTCACTACTTCTGGCGTTGTTTTAGGCATATAAAATTCTTTGTATTTCTTTTTAAAATCGAGA
>CAZNVF010000002.1:7069-32241 GCA_964576395.1 uncultured Oscillospiraceae bacterium | reverse complement strand
CTATGACTTTGTGGCCGGAATTTTCAATGGCGCCTGTTTCATGCACGTTTATGTGTCCTGTAGCGGCACAGACGGCGGCTTCATAATTGTTGCGCAGAAGGGCTGAAACAGCTAAAACATTGGTGGCGGTTCCCCCTGAAATGAAAGCTACCTCCGCATTCGGCGCCTTGCAAAGCTCCCTTATCATATTTGCCGCCGCTTCGGAGTGGCTGTCCTCTCCATACGGACAGTTGGTTTCAGTGCAGCGAGATGCGAGGGCAAGTATTATATGGGGATGCGCCCCTTCTGAGTAATCATTTTTAAAGCTAAACATAAAATGTCTCCTCCAATATGCATTGACGCTTATACGAGTATACCACATTCTGTTTTTGAATAAAAGACATTTTTGTGAATTTTTCGCGTGTTTTGCGGTATTTCCCGCGCGAAACACATGACGTCATTCGCCCCATTGCTTCACAAAAGCGGTCTCTTTTCATATCCGCGTTCGGCAAACGGCGCTGCCCTCTCCTTTTAAACAGTACCCTCAGTGGCAAATGGCTTTATACAGCTGAGCATATGCGGCGGCAGACTGGTGCCAGCTGAAATCATGACGCATGGCGTGGCGCACAAGGAACTCCCAGCGGCCCTCATGAAAGTGTTCGTTGGCGCGGCGTATGGCGTAAAGCATATCGTCCGCATTGTAGCTCTGGAAGGTGAAGCCGTTGCCGGCCTGGCAGTCTATGTCGGTTATAGAATCTTTAAGGCCTCCGGTCTCGCGCACTATGGGTACGGTGCCATAGCGCAAGGCTATCATCTGGGCAAGGCCGCAGGGTTCGCTCTTGCTAGGCATTAAAAGCACATCCGCACCGGCATATATGCGTCGTGCCAGGGGCGGCACAAAGTCCGTAATGACGCTGACCCTGCCCGGGTAGCGGTTCTGCAGCCGGCGGAAGAAATCCTCAAACCGTTCCTGCCCGCGGCCAAGCACCGCCATTTGAACGGGCATATCCAAAATACGGTCGCCCACATATTCCACAAGGTCGAAGCCTTTATGTGAAACCAAGCGGCTCACAATGCCTATCAGCATGGCGTTCGGGTTCTCCTCAAGGCCTATCTCGTGCTGAAGGGCCGCCTTGTTAACCGCCTTGCCGGAGATATCCTCGGCGTTATAATGAGCGGAAATATCCGGGTCGGTCTCCGGGTTGTAGGATTCTGTATCTATACCGTTCAAAATGCCTGTAAGCTTATATTTTCTCTCGCGCAGGAAGCGGTCGAGCCCCCATGCGTACCATGGATCAAGAAGCTCTTTCGCGTAGTTCATTGAGACGGTGGTTACCACGTCGCACTGGTCAATTCCGCCCTTCATGTAGTTGCAGCGTCCGTCATATTCAACCAGGTGGCGTTTATCCTCCGGAAGGCCCAGCACGTCGCCCGCGACGAACATATCAAAATTCCCCTGATACTGAACGTTATGTATCGTATATACGGTTTTTATTTTGCTGTAAAGCCGGTTGCTGCGGTAAAACGCCCTAAGAAATACCGGAATCGGGCCGGTTTGCCAGTCGTTACAGTGGATTACGTCCGGCACAAAGCCTTCCATGTGAGGTATGCAGTCTATGACCGCCTTTGAAAAGAAGGCAAAACGCTCCCCGTCATCGTAGCTGCCATAGATACCGCTCCTGCGGAAATAATACTCATTATCGACAAAATAAAAAGTCACGCCCGCGTGTTCCAGAGTGAAAAGCCCGCAGTACTGCCTGCGCCACGAAAGCTCGACGCTGAAGCTGTCAATAAAGCGCATTTTCTCGCGAAAAGTTTCCGGAATATCCGAGTAAAGCGGTATTATTACCCGGCAATCGTGCCCGCCCTGGAAAAGGGCTTTAGGAAGCGCCCCGGCCACATCCCCAAGTCCACCGGAAGCGATAAATGGTCTTGCTTCGCTTGCAGCAAAAAGTATTTTCATATTTTGACCTCCTCCTTAAAATTTATTGCCCTAAACCACTTTACGCACTCATATAGGGCAGGGTGCCCGCCTTTCCGTTCCACCGTCAAATAACTGTTCCCTTTGGCAGATATAGCGGGTATTTTTCCGAACCGGAAAGGTGTGTTCCCGGCGAAATGACAACGTTCTTGTCGGTTATTACATATTCAAGCACTGCGCCTTCACCTACAGCGGCGTTGTGCATGAGCACGCACCCGTTTACCCTCGCATTTTTGGCAATTTTTGCACCACGGAAAAGTACCGAATGTTCCACATTGCCCTCGATAACGCAGCCATCGGTGATCAGCGAATCCGCCACCTTAGCCTTGGCACCGTAGCGGGCCGATACTTCATCGCGAACACGTGTGTAAATGGGCCTTTCGGCTGGGAACAGCGAGGCGCGTACCTCCGGCCGCAGCAGGGCAAGGCTTGCCTCAAAGTAATTTGTCAACCCGGCCATCTTGTTAGACCAGCCATCGAAGCGCCAACCCCTTATGTCAAGCTCAGCGCACTTGCCTTTGAGCACGAAGCGCACAAAGCTGCGTTCATCCCGTTTAACGCTCTCCGCGATGAGGCGCTCAAGCAGAGATTTACTCATTACCGCGATATCAAGGTAGATATTTTGCTTGCCCGAAAGCTCCATGCCTATTTCAAGGTCGGAAAGGCGGCCGCTTTCGTCAAAGAAAAGGGCTGTGCAGTCCTTCCGTTTCTGGAACACCTTGGTATTTTTATATACAAGGGTTATGTCCGCGCCGGACTTCCGGTGCTGCTTGAGCACGGGCTCAAAATCTATGTTTGCGACCACGTCGCTGTCGCTGAGCACCACCGTCTCGGCCGGGGATTTCCTGATGTATTCCTCAATGCCCGCAAGGGCCTCCATTCTGCCGCTGTAAACTCCGCTTTGGCGGCCATAGGGCGGCAGCACCGAAAGGCCGCCGTTCTTTCTTGCCATATCCCATTCCTGGCCGCTTCCCACATGGTCAAGCAGACTCTGGTAATTGCGGCTTGGAACTATACCCACGTCGCTTATTCCAGAATTCGCCATGTTGGAAAGGGCAAAATCTATAAGGCGGTAGCGCCCGCCGAACGGCACTGAGCCAATGGTCCGGCTCGCAGTTATTTCAGAAAGCAGCTCGTCGTGCATGTTGCAAACTATTATTCCAAGCAGGTTCCTTTCATTCATATTTTTGCCCCCTTTGCAACGGTTGCATTTGGAGCAATAAGGGCAATTTTCCGCCCTACGCCGCAGACCTCCGCGCCCTCTTCAACAGTGGAGCCCTCGCCTATTATTGCTCTTTTGATTTTTGCACCGCTTTTTATTACGGCGCCGGGCATGACTATACTTTCAACTATTTCGCAGCCAGCCTCAGCGGTAACTCCGGCAAAAAGCACGCTTTTATGCACCTTCCCAGCCACCAAAGAACCTTCGGTCACCATGGAATTGGTGATTTCGGCTCCGGGCTCAACAAAATGGGGCGGCATTACCGGGCTGCGGCTGTATATTTTCCACTTGGGGTCATAAAGATCTAGGCCTGCGTGCTCATCAAGCAGATCCATATTTGCGCTCCAAAGGCTTTCAATGGTGCCAACATCTTTCCAGTATCCCTCAAAGCGGTGGACCGCAAGCCTCTCCCCGGCTTTGAGCATGGCTGGAATCACATTTTTGCCAAAGTCATTCTGTGAATCCGGATCGGCCTCGTCCTCCTCAAGGTACTTGCGCAACTTATCTGTAGTAAATATGTAAACGCCCATTGAGGCAAGGTCGCTTTTAGGCTCTTTGGGCTTCTCCTCAAACTCGGTTATAAATCCGTCTTCATCCACCGAAAGGATACCAAAGCGGCCGGCCTCCTCCATTGGTACCTTGAGCACCGCCACGGTGCAGGCGGCCCCGGCGCGTTCATGTGTTTCAAGCATTTCAGAGTAGTCCATTTTATATATGTGGTCACCTGAAAGAATTACAACATATTCAGGGTTATAGCGCTCGATGAATTTCATGTTCTGGTAGATAGCGTTGGCCGTGCCCTTATACCAGTCATTTTTGCCGCTGCGCTGGTACGGCGGCAACACGAAAGCCCCGCCTGCGGTGCGGTTCAGGTCCCATGGCTGACCGCTGCCGATATATTTTGACAGTTCAAACGGTTCATATTGGGTCAAAATACCGACGGTATCTATGCCGGAGTTGACGCAGTTTGAAAGCGGAAAATCTATTATTCGATATTTCCCGCCAAATGGCACCGCCGGCTTTGCAAGGTCCTTAGTCAGCGCATAAAGCCGGCTGCCCTGGCCGCCGGCCAAAAGCATAGCTATTATTTTCTTTCGCAAATTATCAGCCCCTTCAGTTTTATATATGTGTTCTTTCGTTATTTGCGCCGCAAGGCAAAGCGTAAAGCCTTTATGCAGCGCAGCGCCGAACGCTTTGCCCAGCGGCTCCCCCCTTACGCATCCTCCTTTACAGAACGGGCGGTGCGCAGCTTTTTAAATACCGCCGCAGAAATGGGTGCAAGCTTCACAGTCACCGAATTTTCAAAGCCGCCGAAGGGCTTTTTGCGGCTGCGAAGGGTGGCGTTCATATACTTGCCTTCGCCGCCAAACGCCTGGTTGTCGCTGTTCAGTATTTCGCGCCAGCTGCTCTTCTGGGGCAGTCCGCAGATGAAACTATCGTTTGGGTTTGCTGAAAAATTGAACGCAAACAGAAGTTCCTCGCCGCTCTCTTTATCTATCCGGCGGAAAGCCACGGCGTTTTCGCCCGCCGCGTCACAGCTGGCCCAGGAGAAATTTTCCCAGCCGTCCTGCTCGCCCCAAAGAGAGGGGTTTTCAAGATAAAGGCGGTTCAGAGCGCGGCTCCAGTCCAAAAGGCGGCGGTGACTTTCATATTGAAGCAGCAGCCAGTCTATCTCTCTGTTCTCATCCCATTCGATGAACTGACCGAACTCCTGACCCATAAAAAGCAGTTTTTTCCCCGGGTAGCCCACCATATAGGCGAAAAGGGTGCGCAGCTCCGCAAATTTTTGCTCATATTCTCCCGGCATTTTGTTTATGAGCGAGCATTTCCCATGAACCACCTCGTCGTGTGAAAGCGGAAGTATGTAATTTTCAGAAAAAGCATATACCATGCCAAAGGTAAGTTTGTCATGGTTGTAGCTGCGGAACACAGGGTCCAAAGACATATAGTGCAGGGTGTCATTCATCCAGCCCATGTTCCATTTGAAACTGAATCCAAGGCCGCCCACGGAGACGGGTTTTGTGACGGACGGCCACGCAGTGCTCTCCTCAGCAATGGTCACAACGCCCGGGTATTCCTTTGCTATGGCGGTGTTCATGTCCCGCAGCAGTGAGACAGCCTCAAAATTCTCCTTTCCGCCGAACTTGTTAGGAAGCCAGCGCCCGTCACGTTTGCCGTAATCCCTGTAAAGCATTGATGAAACAGCGTCGACGCGAATACCGTCTACGTGGTATTTGTCTATCCAGTACATAGCGGAGGAGATGAGGAAGCACCTCACCTCGCCGCGGCCAAAGTCAAATACCCTTGTTCCCCACTCTTCGCGCTCCGCCATAAGCGGGTTTTTATACTCATAGCAGGCGGAACCGTCGAAATCCATAAGGCCGTAGCTGTCTTTTGGAAAGTGGGCCGGCACCCAGTCCATTATTACCCCAAGGCCCGCCCTGTGCATGGTGTCCACAAAATACATAAAGTCCTCCGGCGAGCCGTAGCGCGAGGTGGGGGCATAATATCCCAAGCACTGGTACCCCCATGAACCGTCAAAGGGGTACTCCGTCACTGGCAGCAGCTCCACATGGGTGTAGCCCATATCTTTAGCATATACCGCAAGCTCGTCGGCAGTCTTGCGGTAGTTGAACACTTCGCCGTTTTCGTACCTGCGCCATGATCCCAGCTGTACTTCATATATATTCAGCGGCCTTGATTTAAAGTCCGTTTTTTTGCGGGCGGCAATCCATTTGCCGTCGTTCCATTTGTATTCCGGCTCATATACCACCGAGGCGGTGGCGGGCCTTGTTTCAGTATGTTCGGCGTAAGGATCCGCTTTGAGTATGGTCCTTCCATTTTTAGCTGTTATAGCAAATTTATAAAGGTCGCCCTGTTTTGCCCCCGGCACAAAGGCCTCCCAAAGGCCTCCCCGGCTTATTTTCGTCATAGGGATGGCGTGCTCATCCCAGCCGCAGAAGCTGCCGGTCACACATACGGTTTTCGCATTCGGCGCCCACACCCTGAATACGAAGCCCGCCTTTCCGTCCATTTCGGTACTGTGCGCCCCAAGAAGCTCGTAGGCGCGAAAGTTCGTGCCTTGATGAAAAAGGTATATTGGAAGTTCAAGATTCTTTTTCATACTTTCAGAACAGCCCCCTCTTTTTTTGCAAATCCTCTGCAATTACAAAATTATATTATTCCATTTAATATTTTATCAAATTTCACACGAACATTTCAATACGGAAATATTACAAAAACGCCCACTGAATTATGCCATTTTGACGAAAAACATCTAAAGCCGCTTTCCAACCGGCGTTACACGGCGGCAAATATGCCCTCCTACTATAAAGGCCAAGTTCCACCTTCGTAATATTTTACTTTGCAATAAAATTTCACCTCTGTTGGACCATAAAAAGCCCTAAAATGCCTTTATAAAGCCAAAAAAGGAGGTGATACCCCATGAAAAGCAAAAACAGCGCGGAAAGCGATCGCAGGGGCGTGATGATCTATTATGAGATGCTTGAACAGTTCGAGCTGCTTTCAAAAAGGGACCTTGGAGAACTGCTCCTTGCAATAATGCGCTATTCAAAGGACGGCACCAAGCCGGAACTTACAAAGCCTGAACTCAAAATGATCTTCAGCTTTATGAAAAGATTTGACGACAGTGACCGGGCGCGCTACGCAAATATTGTGGAACAGCGGCGTCAGGCCGGCGCTAAAAGCGCCCAAGCAAGAAAGGCGGAATAGAACAAAACCAACGAAATTAACGGTTGTTGGTTTTCGTTGAACGAAATTAACGGTTGTTGGTTTTCGTTGAACGAAATTAACGGTTGTTGATTTTCGTTGAACGAAATCAACTATAAATCAAAAACCAGAAACCAGAAATCATAAATCAAAAAAAGAAAGAAATAATTAAAGAAAGAATTTTCTGTGCATTTTGTGGAAAACTTCGACTAAAGAAGCTTGAATATCTTTTAATTACAAGCCTTATTTGCCGTTAAAAACTTTCAACAAATTATGTTGAAAACCTTCTGTTTGTAAAAAAATAAAATTCCAACCGTACAAAATAACAAAACGTTTTTTGCATCGGCTCACATGGTAAAATATCCGTTACGGCATGAATGTTTTCGTTGCAGCCGCTTTACCCGGCAACAGAAATTCACTTTAATGCTGTAATATTGTATATTATTTAAAAATGTTAATTGTATTTTCACAAAAAGAGTGGTACAATACAAAATGGTATAATTTTATTTTTCTTGGAGGTGCAAACTTTTTTGCCAAAGGACAACATAAGAAATTTCTGCATAATCGCCCACATAGATCACGGCAAATCTACTCTTGCAGACAGAATTCTTGAAAACACCCACGCCGTCGCTCCAAGGGAGATGGAGGAACAGTTGCTTGACAATATGGATATCGAGCGTGAGCGCGGAATAACCATAAAATCAAGGGCTGTCCGCCTGCATTACGCTGCCGATGACGGCAGGGAATATATTTTTAATCTTATAGACACTCCCGGCCATGTGGACTTCAACTATGAAGTTTCGCGCAGCCTTGCGGCCTGCGAGGGGGCGGTGCTTATTGTTGACGCCAGCCAGGGTGTAGAGGCCCAAACCCTTGCCAATACCTATTTGGCTGTTGACCATGACCTTGAAATAGTTCCCGTTATTAATAAAATAGACCTTCCTGCGGCGGATCCGGAACGAGTTGCCCATGAAATTGAGGACATTATAGGCATACCCGCCCTTGACGCGCCAAAAATTTCAGCCAAGACCGGTGAGAACGTTCACGCAGTGCTGGAGGCCATAGTGGCGGGTATACCTGCGCCGAAGGGTGACGACGGCGCGCCTTTAAAGGCTCTTATCTTCGACTCGATTTACGACAGCTACCGGGGAGTCATCGTCTACGTCCGCGTAATGGACGGGCAGGTCAAAGCCGGCGACCGCATAAAAATGATGTCCACCGGTGCTGAGTTTGACGTTGTCGAAGTTGGATATATGGGCGCTACGCGCCTTGTTCCCTCTGACGGCATAAAAGCCGGGGAAGTGGGCTACATTACGGCGTCCATAAAAACAGTGGCGGATACCGCCGTGGGCGACACCGTAACTTTGGCGGAACGCCCTGCTGCCGAGGCTCTGCCCGGTTACAAAAAGGCGAACCCAATGGTCTACGCCGGCATTTACCCGCTGGACGGGGCCAAGTACCCCGACCTTAGGGAGGCCCTTGAAAAGCTGATTCTCAATGACGCGTCGCTGAGCTTTGAACCGGAAACCTCAGCCGCACTGGGTTTCGGCTTCCGCTGCGGTTTTCTTGGGCTGCTTCACATGGAGGTCATACTTGAGCGGCTTGAGCGTGAGTACAACCTTGACCTTATTACTACTGCGCCGAGCGTTGTATATAAACTCCATCTGACCGACGGCACCACCATGGAGCTTGATAACCCCACGAACTACCCCGACCCGGCGACGATAGACAGTACAGAGGAACCCTACGTCGTGGCCACTATTTTTACCCCAACCCAATATATCGGCAACATTATGGACCTTTGCCAGCAGCGTCGCGGTATTTACCGCGATACACACTACCTTGAGGCTGACAGGGCCGAGGTCCGCTACGAATTGCCCCTTGGGGAAATAATCTACGACTTTTTTGATGCGTTGAAGAGCCGTACAAGGGGCTATGCCTCCTTTGATTATGAACCCTGCGGCTATAAACCCAGCAGGCTTGTAAAACTGGACGTGCTTCTTAACGGCGACCCGGTGGACGCCCTTTCGATGATGGTATTTGCCGAGAACGCCTACCCAAGGGCTCGCCGCATAGTAGAAAAACTGAGGGACAATATTGCCCGCCAGCTTTTTGAGGTACCCATTCAGGCCGCCATAGGCGGCAAAATAATCGCGAGGGAAACCGTTAAGGCCCTTCGTAAGGACGTGCTGGCCAAGTGTTACGGCGGCGATATTACCCGAAAAAAGAAACTGCTTGAAAAGCAGAAAGAGGGCAAAAAGAAAATGCGCCGCATAGGCTCTGTAGAACTTCCTAAAGAGGCGTTTATGGCGGTGCTCAAACTGGATGACGACTGAGCGTCGGCGGCGCGCGATTTTGTAAGTGCGTATTTACATACAAAGCCCTAAAACATGGAGGAATGTTAAAATGGCAGAAAAGAAAAACAGCCTTGCTGAACTGGTTGAAAACGGCAAGGCAAAAGGAAAACTTACCACCAAAGAGATCTCCGATTTTATGGAAGAGATTGACTTTGAGGTTGAACAGGTGGACAAACTCTATGACATTCTTGAGAACAACGGAATAGAGATCATAGACGACGAATCCGCTGAAGTGGACCTTGACTTTGACCTTTCAGATATTGAAAAGCCCGAAATCGACGATGACGGTATGATTATCGAGGGTATAAGTGTTGACGACCCGGTAAAGGTCTACCTTAAAGAGATAGGCCGCGTTCCTCTGCTTACCGCAGATGAAGAAGTGGAACTGGCCAAAAGAATGAGTGAGGGCGACCCATATGCCAGAAAACGCCTTGCCGAGGCCAACCTTCGCCTTGTTGTAAGCATCGCTAAGCGCTATGTTGGTCGCGGAATGCAGTTTCTTGATCTCATTCAAGAGGGCAACCTCGGCCTTATCAAGGCGGTGGAAAAATTTGACCACACTAAGGGCTTTAAATTTTCCACGTACGCTACCTGGTGGATTCGTCAGGCCATAACCCGCGCCATTGCTGACCAAGCAAGAACCATCCGCATTCCTGTGCACATGGTGGAAACTATAAACAAGGTAAAAAAGGTCAGCTCACAGCTTCTTCACCAGAACGGCAGGGAGCCCACTGCGGAGGAAATCGCAAAGGAACTTGACATGCCTCTTAACAAGGTGCGCGAAATAATGCGCATCGCGCAGGAACCCGTATCCCTTGAAACTCCTATCGGCGAGGAGGAGGATAGCCATCTTGGCGACTTTATCGCCGATGACGACGCTCCGGCGCCGGTTGACGCCGCCTCACACACGCTGCTTAAAGAGCAGCTTGCCGAAGTGCTCAAAACTCTTACTCCAAGGGAGGAAAAAGTACTGAGGCTCCGCTTTGGCCTTGACGACGGACATCCCCGCACCCTTGAGGAAGTGGGTAAGGAGTTCAACGTCACCCGTGAGCGCATCCGCCAGATAGAGGCCAAGGCCCTTCGCAAGCTGCGCCACCCCAGCAGAAGCAAAAAGCTGAAGGATTTTATAGACTGATTTCCCCCTGATGGGCGAAAGCAATAAACAGAAGCCGGCCATTAATATTAAGTACGCTTGTTTCTTTTGCAGCTAAAAGAAACGGGATGCGCCTGAAAGAAAAATTTAGTAAAGCCCCGTTTTTCCTTCGGGCCTTAGTTTGCGGCCCCTTCCATTTGCTCTAAAATTTTTTTAAAGGCACGCAGTTTTTGACCGCGGATTGGGCTTTGTGAAGCGGCGTACCGCGCTCGCGTTTCCGCTGGGGGTACATATGAAATAAGTAGCTTCGCCCATTTTCCCTTTTTAAAAGAAAAACAATGCGGACATTTAAAGGATAAAAACAGTTCCCCAAGCTGTTTCTTATTGTTTAGGTTCTACAAAATATGAAGCCGCTGCCGGTTTACTTTAAAAATCGGCTGTGCCTCGAAGCGACGCTGGCACCGACAAAACAGAAAGGAGGCCGCTTTTATGATCCCGCAAAGCTTCATTGAGGAGCTAAAGCTGAACAGCGACATAGAGTCCGTAACGTCATCATACGTTCAGCTCAAGCGCCGCGGGCGCGTTCTGACGGGGCTCTGCCCGTTCCATTCGGAAAAAACGGGCTCCTTCACAGTATACCCGGAAAATCAGTCCTTTTACTGTTTCGGCTGCGGCGCAGGCGGCGACGTTATAGGCTTTATTCGCAGAATAGAGAATCTTGAATACGTTGAAGCGGTGAAATTCTTGGCTCAGCGCTGCGGAATGACCGTTCCGGAGGACGCGGCCGAAGACAGCACCGCAAAACTTAAGACCAAAATTCTTGAAATGAACCGGGAGGCTGCGCGTTTCTACTATGAAAGCCTGATCTCTCCGGAGGGGAAGCCCGCCCTTGATTATCTTTTAGGGCGGGGGCTTTTACCCAAAACCATAAAGCATTTTGGCCTTGGCTATTCCCCCGCTGGCTGGAACGTTCTGACTGAGCTTCTTTCCAAGAAGGGGTACAGCTACGAAGAAATGGAGGCCGCCTGCCTTGCCCGAAAGGGCAAAAACGGAAGATATTACGACGTTTTTCGGGACAGGGTCATGTTCCCTATAATAGACCTTCGGGGCAATGTAATAGGCTTTGGCGGGCGCAAAATGACCGGTGACGGCCCGAAATATTACAACTCTCCGGATACGCCGGTGTTTAAAAAAACAAGGAACCTTTTCGCCCTTAACTTTGCCAAAAGGCAGAAGCTTGAAAACCTTATACTTTGTGAGGGGTACATGGATGTAATTTCCATGCACCAGGCGGGCTTCACCCAGGCAGTGGCCTCACTTGGCACTTCGCTGACGGCCGACCAGTGCCGCCTCGCGGCCAGTTATGTGAGCGAAGCGATTCTGGCGTACGATTCTGACGAGGCCGGTCAAAAGGCCACCCGCCGGGCCATCGGTCTGCTTGATGAGGCCGGCATAAGGAGCCGCGTGCTCACCATTGAGGGCGCGAAAGATCCGGATGAGTTCATCAAAAAATACGGCGGCGTCCGGTTTAAAAAACTTATTGAGGGCGCCTTTGGAGCGGTGGAATACGAGCTTTCAAAAATCGGCGCAAAGTATGAGATTAATACCCCCGAGGGCAAAATTCTTGCCCTTAAAGACGCTGTAAACCTTTTAGCTGAAATAAAAAACCCGCTGGAACGCGAAGTTTGGGCGGCTAAGCTGGCCGAAGATTATGGCGCCGCTAAGGATGGCATTCTGGCACAGGTGCAGGCAAGGCTGCGCAGGAAAGTAAAGTCTGAGAGCCAGCGCTCCATTTCGGTGGCGGTGCAAAGCCGTGCCGACATAAGCGTCGTTCCCGAAAAGGCCCAAAACCCCGGGGCCGCAGCTGCGGAGGAAAGGCTAATCGGCGCGGTGTTCCGCCACCCGGAAGCCATCAAGGACGTGCTGCTCAAAATTTCCTGCGAGGATTTCACCTGCGGGCTTTACCGGCGGTTCTTCGCCAGGGTGTCGGAATGTTCCGCCATGGGCTATGAGCTTTCGCTCTCCATATTTGGGGAGGATTTTACTCTTGAGGAACAGAACGTTGCGGCGAAAATACTTAACCTTGCCCGCGAACACCAGTATTCCGCCGCCGACGCCACTGATGCCGCCGCGGCCATAAGGCGCATAAAGGACAGGAAGAACGACAGCGAAATTGCCGCCCTTTCGGGCAGTGAACTCACCGCATACATTGATAAAATGCGGCGTGAAAAAAGAAAAAAATAGAGATCAGGGGCGGCGGGCAAAAGGCTACGCCGCTTTTTTGGGGAACTTTTCACCCTAAAAGGGCTCTTTGCCGCCCCGTACCAAAGGGGCAGTACTTTTCACCGCCGCCCTCGGCTTAAAAAGAATAACGCTGCCCCGCTCCATGCTGTATGCTTTGTTTTTACAAGATAAAACATGCCGCCCGTGCTCAACAAAGCCTGTCACATAACGCTCATGGAAACGGTTCGGGAATGGCTGCTGGGTCCCCTCAAAACGGCAAGCTTCAATTTGCGGTTCGTCGTCATAGACTACCGTCCTTGTTTCTCTCCTCATATTTTTGCTCCTTTCCGTACATATTTTACCTTCACAACATCGGAAAGTCCTGTAAAATATCTTCAAGTTTTCAGAACAGCGCGGGTTGGTTTTTTCCGCGTTAATTTACCGCATATGAGCATTTGGGCAACGGCGCCAAAATATTCTTATTTGCGCTTGTAAAAGCCACCCCGCCGTGATAAAATAATAAAATATGTTTATTACTCTTTTGGAGGAATTTTATGCCAAGTCTTAAAGAAGAAATATCCCGCAGAAGAACTTTTGCTATAATCTCTCACCCGGATGCGGGCAAAACCACCCTTACCGAAAAGTTCCTGCTATATGGCGGGGCCATAGCCCAGGCGGGCGAAGTCAAAGGCAAAAAGGCCAAAGCCGCTACCTCCGACTGGATGGAAATCGAAAAGCAGCGCGGTATCTCCGTAACATCTTCCGTAATGCAGTTCCAGCACAGCGGCTACTGCATAAATATACTTGACACCCCCGGCCACCAGGATTTTTCTGAAGATACCTACCGTACCCTTATGGCTGCGGATTCCGCGGTTATGGTCATTGACGGCGCAAAAGGTGTTGAACCGCAGACAAGGAAGCTCTTTAAGGTCTGCGCCATGCGCCGTATTCCCATTTTTACCTTTATAAATAAAATGGATCGTGAGGCCAGGGACCCTTTTGACCTTTGCGAAGAGGTCGAGCGCGAGCTTGGAATAGACACCTGTCCCATAAACTGGCCCATTGGTTCCGGCAAAGAGTTCGCCGGCGTTTACGACCGTGAAAAAAAGCATATTCTTTTCTTTAATTCCGAGGACCGCAGCAGAAGGGCCGCCTCGCAGGAGGTGGAGCTTTCTGACCCGGCAGTGGCCGCCGTTATAGGCGAAGCCCGCTGGCAGCAGCTTAGGGACGACGTGGAGCTGCTTGGCGCCGGGCGCGATTTTGATATCAAAGCCGTTCAAAGCGGCACCCTTAGTCCTGTGTTTTTTGGTTCCGCGCTTCAAAGCTTCGGCATAGAGCCCTTCCTCGAAGCATTCCTCAGAATGACCACCCCGCCTATTCCGCGTGTAGCGGACTGCGGCGAGATAGATGTGTTTTCAGAAGACTTTTCCGCCTTTGTTTTTAAAATTCAGGCCAACATGAATAAAGCCCACCGGGACCGCCTTGCGTTCATGCGCATCTGTTCCGGAAAATTCGAGCGCGACGCTGAGGTGTTCCATGTTCAGGGCAATAAAAAAATGCGCCTTGCCCAGCCCCAGCACATAATGGCTGCGGAGCGCGAAATAATCGAAGAGGCCTACGCAGGCGATATAATCGGCGTTTTTGACCCTGGCGTTTTCTCCATTGGGGATACCATCACTGTTCCGGGCAAAAAATTCCGCTACTCCGGCATACCAACATTTGAGCCAGAGCACTTCATGACTGTCCGCCCCAAAGACACCATGAAACGTAAACAGTTTATTAAAGGCATTGAACAAATCGCCCAGGAGGGCGCAATACAAATATTCAAAATCCCCGGTCTCGGAATGGAAGAGGCGGTAATTGGCGTTGTGGGAACACTGCAGTTCGACGTTTTCCGTTACCGAATGCAGAGCGAATACGGCGTGGAACTTTACATGTCCCCCCTGCCATATGAACACCTGCGCTTTATAATTGAAAGCCCCGTTCCCATAAGCAAGCTTGAACTTGCCACCGGAGCCAGGGTGCTTGAAGATTACCGCGGCCACAGCGTACTTGTGTTCAGCGGCCTTTGGGCCATGAACTATATGGAAAAGCAAAACCCCGGCCTTGTTGTCTCAGAGGAACTGAGAGTGTAAAATAAACCCGCGTATATGGCGAACATTCTTTCATTGTAGCGGATGTTTCAGAATCAGGCGTTACAGTTTATGAGGCAAACTGGGACGATAAATGCGGCATAGATTATACTTTTCAGAACTTTTCCACATTAGCAAAAAGGTATTCTAACATAAGCTTTCCTTACAATGCTCAGCACACATTCAACAATTCATATTCCAGCAACAGCGAAATTCATTGGAAAGCATGCACAAATTCCGGCTGTAACGGCAAAAGTAATATCGGTACCCATATATATGTTACAGATTCATATGGAACAAATTATTGCAGCGTTTGTAACCGGGCGGGAACAGCAACAAGAAGTATAGAATAAACTAATGAAAAATCAAATTATTTTGTTAACAAAAATATTTTGCCGGGGCAGAAGCAAGCTTTCTGTAATAGCGTTTTAAAGGAGGCTCCGCCCATGAAAAAGCTCTTCTTTGCGGCGCTTGCGGTTTTAATCTGCGCGGCGCTGCTTTCCGCCTGACAGCCCGCGGAAAGCGAAAGCCCACAGCCAAGCTCTGCCGGTAACGGCGAGACAATTTTTACGCCGCATACGGCCGACCCTCCGCTGTTTATCGGCGAAAACGGGAAATACGGCCTTCTTGACGAAGACGGGAATATAATTGTTGACACCGCCTACGATTCCGCCAAGGTATATGACAATTTCGCGGTTTTAAGCCGTTTATCCGACTTGGGGTCAAAGGCCGTAATAGTTGATTTTTCAGGAAAGCAGATAGGGCAGGAATATGATTTTGTCGAGCAGGAGTCATTTCAGGAACTGCCCGGGTATTACAGCTTTGTGGGAAAAATCACCAGCGGAGAAAGGCCTGAAATAAGGTTTGACGGGCCCGCGCCGTATATTGAATATGTTCCAAACGAGCTATCTCTGCTTCTTGACGAATTTGGCCGGCCAATAGTCGACAAAGCGTTTGTCAATTATTGGCTCATTGGGGGCGGGGAAGAGCCTGCGGTACTCATGGCCGCCTCAGATGGGACATATTATGAATACATTTATAAAGACGGGGTTTTCAGCCTTACCAAAGAGGAACTGCCAACGGAATATAAAGATGAGTTTGGCTACACTCATACAAAATATTGTTACTCCTGGCACGATGGCTGGCGCCACGGAATAAAAAACCCAAACGGCGACTTGATTGCCGAACCGGTTTATAAAATGCTCAATGTTCCGTTTGCCGACAGGGTAATCCTTTATGAGGGGGTAAACCCTAACCACGGCTGGGACTGTGAACGAGTAAAGCTTGTTGGCTCTGACGGAAAGGTTTATAGCAACTGCTTCAGTACAATAAAATACACCATTTTCGAGGATGGTTCATATATAGGTCTGGCGGTCTGCGCCGGGCCGGAGGCAGAGGTCAAATGCTATGACGGAAACGGTGGCCTTATGCCCGAGGGCTACTGGTTTGTCGACAAAGACGGCAATATTCTCAGCGAGCGGTTTCTTGAAATCGGTTTTAAAATCGAGAGCGAGGAATATTACAACCCCGCGCCCGAAAGCCCAACCGATGTTGCCTCCGCAGTTGCCGAAAGTGGCGAGGCTGTTGTCTTTCATATTGAAAAGTACATCTGTAAGCAATAAACAAGTGGGGCGCCGCTTTTGCGGCGCCCTTTTTATTATTCATTGATCATTATTTTTGTTGTTTTTCTTTCAGCGCTTGGTTCTCCTCTTTCTCCCTTATACGGAACGAAAGAGTCATAAGGCTGTCGCCAAGGTGCATGTTTTCTACCTCCACCCCTTCTTTGGGGCGCAGATCCACCGGCGCGAAGTTCCAAACGCCTTTTACCCCGCACTTTACGGCCATCTCAAATATTTCCTGAGCAGCTCCGGCGGGCGTTGTTATAACAAGAATATCCACCTTATTTTCCAGAAGATACTTTTCCAATATGGATACGTTAAGTATTGGCACCCCGTTTATTTGCATGCCTTTAAGCATAAGGTCGCTGTCAAAAGCCGCGTCTATGAAAAAGTTTAATTTGTTAAAACCTTTAAAGCTTATAATAGCCCGCCCAAGGTTGCCTGTGCCAACCACCACCATTTGCTTTCGGTTTTCCAGACCTATTTTCGCGCCCAGCCAATCTTTAAGAACAACCGCGTTGTATCCATTCACACCGCCACAGGTGTAAAAATCCTGGCGAACCTGCGCACTGGTATTACCTATTCTCGCAGCAAGTTCGGCGGAAGTCAAATTCTGAACGCCCTCCGTCACCATCGCGCACACATTGCGGTAATACACAGGAAGCCTTCTGGCAAGGGCGTTTGAAACTTTCTTTTTGGATAAGGTTTTTTCTTCCATAACGTTAATCCCTCCTAAAGATTGTTACTTTTAAAGAAGCCGTCGTTCAATTCAATCATAACTATTTTAATTATAGTATAATGGGTCGGCAAGGTCAATAATCAAAAACGCAAATTTGTATTGTTTTCGTTTCAAAAAATGTAAACTTTTTGTGCAGAATGCTGTGGCCGTACTTTACGCCCCTTTGCGGCCAAATCCGCGTCTGAGCCTCTAATCCCTTGTGCATTTATACCGTTTTTTGTAAGTATTTTCGTAGCCGCCATTCCTCAATTTACCAGGGTATCTTTTCGGAATGCGGCTCTTTTATTTGTAATAAATGCACAAAATTTTATTCAAAAAGCAGATGGATATTCTGTAAAACGCAGAAATGCATAAATATTCAATAAAAACGCTTGACAATGAATATTTATGCATATATAATTCATGTATGGCCATTCCATTACTTGCAATAATTTAAGAACAGCGAGGTAAACTTAAATGAAAAAAATAGTCTCTTTTATTCTTGTTTTTACAATGCTTTTCGCGTTTGCGGGCTGCTCCAGCAGTGAAAAAGAAACCCTTAAGGTCGCCCTTTCCCCTGACTTTGCTCCAATGGAGTTCGTCGACACATCCAAATCCGGTCAGGATTCTTACGTTGGTTTCGATGTCTTCCTTGCAAATTATCTTGCCGAGGAGATGGGCAAAGAGCTTGAAATTCTTCCCATGAGTTTTGAGGCCTGCCAAGTAGCCGTTCAGACCGGTTCTGTCGATCTTGCCATATCCGGCTTCTCCTGGACGAAAAAACGCGCCGAAAACTACAACCTTTCCGATTATTATTACGCCGGCGAAAACGAAACCGAACAAGCTATAATCGTGCTCAAAGAAAACGCCGGTAATTACAACGAAGCTTCTGATTTTTCCGGCAAAAAGGTCGCGGCCCAGAATGCGTCGCTGCAGCTTGAGCTTTGCAAATCGCAGCTTCCGGAGGACTGCGAAATAACTGAGATAGGCGACCTCAACACCGCTTTTCTTCAGCTGAAAAACGGTGACTTTGACGGCCTTGCGGTGGCAATGGGTCAGGCCAAAGTGTTTAAAGCAAACAACCCCGATACCATTGAGATCTGCAGTTTCCAGTTCGATGTTGACGCCGCGTACGAGGCAAACGTCATTTTGATGCAAAAGGGTGCGGATGAGCTCACCGAAAAAGTTAATGAGCTTCTTGCCAAGGCTTACGACGCCGGGTATTACGGCGAGTGGTATGAAAAAGCTCTTGAAATGGCCGGCGCAGACACCGCTAAAGAGGTTACCATTGAGGATGAACCCTCTGAAAGCTCCGAAAGCTGATTTTCAGCAAAGCCGGCTCTCGCAGGGCAGGAACATTTTCCCGCCCTGCGTTTCCATAATAAAAGAAATTTAACCGGAGGATAAAAATGTTCAGCTTTAAAAAAATGGCGGACCTTTTTTGTCAGTATTGGCAGGTATACATTCTTGAAGGTCTTAAATACACCCTTATTCTTTCAGCGATAGCCGTCTTTTTCGGCGTTATATTCGGCGTATTGATCGGCCTTGGCCGAATGTCGAACATAAAACCTCTAAAGTTCATTAACAAAAGCCGCAAAAAGAAGGGCTTTGTGAGCAGACTTGCGAATTTTAACCCCGTCAGCTTTATCTGTGAAGCCTATACGGAAGTAATAAGGGGAACCCCGCTTCTGCTTCAGCTTTATTTTTTCGTATTCCTGCTTCCCAATGTGATTCCGTTTATAAGCCAATTTATGGCAGTTTCCATATCCCTCGCGCTAAACAGCGCGGCCTATGTTTCAGAACTTTTCCGCAGCGGAATACAGGCGGTTGATAAGGGCCAAACCGAGGCTGCCCGCTCACTTGGTTTGAACAAGAGCCAAACCATGGTAAAAGTAGTAATGCCTCAAGCTATAAAGAACATACTTCCCGCTGTGGGCAATGAATTTGTCGCAATAGTGAAAGAAACCTCTATGGCCTCCACACTTTTCATTGGCGAACTTATGACCGCCCACGCAAAGGTAAACGGTGTTACATACTCCGCGCTTGAGTCGCTTACCATTGTAGGCATAATCTACTTTATTGTAACTTTCACTCTGAGCAAGCTCATCGGAAAATACGAAAGGAGGCTGAACAGTAAATGATCAAAACTGTTGATCTTTGCAAAAGTTTCGGCGACCTTAAGGTACTTAAAGGAATAAACGAACATGTCTCCCCAAACGAGGTAGTTTCAATAATAGGGCCCTCTGGCGGCGGGAAATCCACCTTTCTGCGCTGCCTGAATATGCTTGAAACCCCCGATTCCGGCCAGATATTTTTTGAGGGTGTTGACATTACAAGCGAAAAGGTCAACATTGATCTTCACCGCCAGAAAATGGGCATGGTATTCCAGCATTTCAATGTTTTTCCCCACCTTTCTGTGCTTAAAAACGTGACCCTTGCGCCAATAACCGTAAAGAAAATCGCTAAAAATGAAGCCAATGACAGGGCAATGGAGCTTTTAAACCGTGTTGGCCTTGCGGAAAAGGCAAACGAAAGCGCCACCAGCCTTTCCGGCGGGCAGAAGCAGCGTCTTGCAATAGTGCGCGCTCTTGCTATGGAACCGGATGTAATGCTGTTTGACGAGCCCACTTCCGCTCTCGACCCGGAAATGGTCGGAGAGGTGCTTGACGTTATAAAAGGCCTTGTAAAAGGAGGCATGACCAGCATTATAGTCACCCATGAAATGGGCTTTGCCAAAGAGGTCAGCGACAGGGTCGTCTTTTTTGACGGAGGCATTGTCGCTGAGGAGGGCACCCCTGACGAGGTTTTTAACCGCCCGCAAAACCCAAGAACCAAAGATTTTCTCAGCAAGGTTCTTTATTGAGGGCAGGCGTAAACTTCTTTACTTTTTAGCGTTTACAACGCCAGCCCGTTTTTTAAAAATAATTTTAAAGGATTACATACTATGAATAAACAGGAAATTTACAACTACATAGAAGAAAACAAAGGCGTTTTTGAGGAACTTGCGGATAAAATCTGGGACTGCGCCGAGCTTTCTCTCAAAGAATACAAATCTGCCGAGATTTATGTGGATCTGTTAAATAAGCTGGGCTTCAGAGTCGAAAGCGGAATTGCAGGTATAAAGACCGCGTTTTCTGGCACATACGGCAGCGGAAAGCCCATCATAGGCATATTGGGCGAGTTTGACGCCCTTTCCGGTCTTTCCCAAAAGGCCGGGGTGACCGAGCACTGCGAACTTGTTCCCGGTGGCTGCGGCCACGGCTGCGGCCACAACCTTCTGGGCAGTGGCTCCCTTGCGGCCGCCTACGCCATTAAAAAATACCTTGAGGAAAAGGGCGAAGGCAGCGGCACTGTTATTTTCTACGGATGCCCCGGTGAAGAAGGCGGCGCCAGCAAGGCTTTTATGGCCAAAGAGGGCATTTTTAAAAAGCTTGACGCGGCCCTTACATGGCATCCGGACAGCTCTAACCAAGTTGTAAGCGGTTCCTGCCTTGCCTCAATACAGGTGGAATACAAATTCGAGGGCTGCCCGGCCCAGGCCTCCAGCTCACCGTGGCTTGGCCGTTCCGGCCTTGACGCGGCGGAGCTTATGAATGTAGGCGTACAGTTCCTGCGCGAGCACATGACTCACAGCGACAGAGTGCACTATTCCATTACCGATGCCGGTGGGCTTTCGCCCAACGTTGTTCAGCCCACGGCTCAGGTGCTATATATGGTCCGTTCAACCACTGTTACAAAAACAAAAGAGCTGCTTGCAAGGGTGGAAGACATTGCCAAGGGCGCCGCTCTTATGACCGGCACCAAGTTAAAACGCCGCTTCATTGACGGCACGGCGGATGTTCTTCCGAACTCCGTTCTTGAAAAGGCGCTCTACAAAAACTTCAGCAGCATCGAGCTGCCCAAATATACTGCCGAAGAGCTTGCCTTTGCTGAAAAGCTTCACAGTACTTACCCGGTGGAGGAACTTCCCGGCTTTGCCAGCTCTTTTAATAATGAGATCGCCGAGTACGTTTCCGAAAAAACGGACGGTGGAAAAAAGGCCCAAAACGACTTTCTTATGCCATATCTTCACGTTTCCGCCCATCTTGAAGGTTCCACCGATGTGGGCGACGTCAGCTGGCTTACGCCCACTGCACAGATAAACACTGCCACTTGGACCAGCTCCATTCCCTGTCACAGCTGGCAGGTGGTAGCCCTTGGCAAATCCAGCATAGCCAAAAAAGGCATGGCCCTTGCCGCAAAGGTCATTGCGGCCACTGCTGTGGACCTTTTTGAGGACGGCAGCCTTCTTGCCGCGGCCCGGGCAGAGTTTGAAAAGAGATCCGCCTGCGGCTTTGTCAGCCCGATAGAGGATGGAGCCCTTCCAGCTATTGCCGGCGAAAAAATTGATTGACGCCCTTGCGCGGAGCCCCTTTTTGCAATTTAACAAGGCGCTGGAATAAACTTCCGGCGCCTTGTTTTTGCTTGCCGTTTTCAACTAACAAAAAAATTTACAAAAGGGTTATTTTATTATTCTTTCTTTTGTGATATCTTATTATCAACAAGTTTTTTTGGAGGTGTTTTTATGTGCCCCTATAACGACGTGCAAAACGGGAATGAGCCCCCTGTTTATTCCACCGGCCGCGGTTTTTACAGTTCCTGCCCCGAACCGGAATGGAAGCGGGAAAAAAGAAGCATCCGCCGGGCAGGCAACGGCATTGGGCTTGCTTTCATCGGCTATGTGCTCATCTCCATTGCTTTAAGCTTTTCATCGTATTTTGCCATTACCTTTTTCACACGTTTTATGTCACTAAGTTATGAGACCGCCGAATGGACGATGTCACTTATCACGTACATCATCTCTTTGGCGCTACCCTTCGGAATATATGTCCTGTGCATAAAAATGCCTGTAGGGCTTGCTTTTCCTTTCAGAAAAGCAAAGGCCGACCTCACCTTTGGCGGCGTTTTGGTAGGCCTTGGCGTTGGGGTAGTTGCCAACTACATCACTACTTATCTACAAATTATACTTGAATCTTTCGGTATTGGGCTTTCAATGCCGGATCTTGGCGTTCCAACCGGCACCCCGGCCCTTATCATATACTTAGTTATGCTCACAGTCGCTCCGGCTTTCATTGAAGAAATTGTCTTCCGCGGAGTAATAATGCAGAGTTTGCGCCGTTTTGGCGATGTTTTTGCATTGATAACCTCGTCGCTTATCTTTGGAATTTTTCACCTTAACCTTATACAAATGCCCTTTGCCTTCATTCTTGGGCTTGCCATAGGCTTTTTTGTAATGCGCACCGGCTCTATATGGGTGGGCGTGTTTATTCACTTAATAAACAACAGCATAGCGGCGCTGTTTACCATTGCGGAGCCGCTTCTTAGTGAAAGCTCATATACAATGCTCTATTATATTGAAAGCATTTTTGTGTTGCTTCTTGGAATAATAGCCTTCTTCCCATTGATAATTAAGTATAAAAGTCTGTTTAAATTTGCAAAGGCGCCGGGCCTGCTTTCATCCGGCAAGCGCGTGCAGTATTTTCTCACCTCCCCCGCTTTGATAGTTGCAATGGTAATAGCGGTGCTCATGACTTTGCAGTACGTTTTCTTTATTTAACCGGCCGTTCTGGTCCCGTGAAAGGTGGCTTTTGTTTGACTGACGAGGAATATATGCGCGAGGCGCTTGCCCTTGCAAAAAAAGCCGCTGCCCTGGGTGAAGTGCCTGTTGGCGCCGTGGCCGTTTGGGACGGCAGAATAGTCGGCCGCGGCATGAACTGCCGTGAAAGCGGCAAAAACGCTCTGCTCCACGCTGAAATTTCCGCCATTGACGAGGCCTGCCGAACCCTTGGCGGCTGGCGCCTTTGGAAGTGCGACCTTTATGTGACGCTGGAACCCTGCCCCATGTGCGCTGGCGCCATAATAAACGCTCGGATACGTCGGGTCATTTTCGGGGCATGGGACCCAAAAAACGGTTCCTGCGGCTCCGTGGCAAACCTTTTTGAATTGCCGTACAATCACCGCCCGGAGCTCATTTCCGGCGTGCTCAACGAGGAATGCTCGGAGGTGCTCACAAGTTTTTTTAAAAATCTTCGCGAAGGCAAAGAAAGAATCAAAGCTTTTCCGGAACCTTCTAATGAAAGTTCCTTTCAAGAGTAATTGTATTTAAAACCTTAAGCACCCGCTCCGCGCGGGCTTCGCTTTTAAAAATTTTCATACGGCGCATTATTTTTCCCATTCAGCGGCGCTTTCGGCCCGGCGCCAGCTTTCAAAAAGCGGCCGGTTTTAAGTTCTTCTTGAAAGGTTGTGCAAGCTTATGGAACATATTTTGGTCAGCGCCTGCCTTTTGGGAGTACCTTGCCGCTATGACGGCAAAAGCAAGCCCTCTGAAAAGGTGAGTGCGCTTATGGAAAAATATGAACTTGTTCCAGTCTGCGCTGAAATTTTTGGCGGTCTTCCCACACCGCGTGTTCCCGCGGAGCGTGTTGGCAAATGTGTTTTTACAAAAGACGGCGCAGATGTCACCGAAGAATATCTTCGCGGAGCTCGGGAGCTGCTCAGGTTGGCGGAGCTTTTTGGCTGCAAAAAAGCTGTGCTCAAAGAGCGCAGCCCCTCCTGCGGAAGCGGCGAGATTTACGACGGCAGCTTCAGCGGTAAGCTGGCTCCCGGATTTGGAGTCGCCGCCGAACTTCTTTCCAAAAGCGGGATTGAAATTTTTGGCGAAAGTGAGACTGAAAAACTTCTTTGAAGCGCTTTTTTGGCGCTTTTTTGTTTGGCGGCGCTTCTTACCTTTTTGACGCGCTTTTATTTCAGCCACAGCCCAAGGACGCGGCAGCCAAGCAGGTCCAGAAAGCCGGTTCCCCGTACTATAAAATTATAGACCGGAAAACTTGACTAGCAGTTGCGGCGCGGCTTCGCTCCCGCCGTTTTAAACAGTTCATTACCGCCAATTTCAGCTATTTCTTTTTGGCGCGCAAAAAACTTGCCAAAAAAGTATTTTCCGCGAGGAATTTTTACAATTTGTTATTCACTTTTCCGCTTTGACGTGTTATTATAACAGAGTAATATTTTTTAGTGAAAGCGGAATGGCCGTTGAATCCTTTAGAAATATGGAACGCATCAAAGGGCCCGCGTACTTCCAAAAGTGAATTTGCACAGCATCAAGTATGCCTCATTGCCGTTTCTGTCCCTTAGGGTATCAAACGAACGTAAGCACAGTAGTTTAACCCGCATAAATTGAACAGCCGCAATTATAGATTGGCTGACGGGCTTTTGCATGGGCGCCTAAAATTTCAAAGAGGTGTTGTCGGGCAGAAGCCTAATTATTATACAGTTTAAATAACGAGAAAATAAAGTCCCAATTGACCGTTAGTTACTGAAACCTTACACTTATATATTAGGAGGAGAGTTAAAAATGCTTACTAAAGAAGTAGAAAAACACATTGACGAGTGGATAGATTCCCATCAGGAGGAATACCTTCGCGACCTTGCAAAAATAGTTGCGGTACCCTCTGTTGCAAACATTGGCGTTACTGAGGGTGAGTTCCCCTTCGGCAAAGACAGTGCAAATGCCCTTAAAACCGCCAAAAGCCTTGCCGAAAGCTACGGTTTTGATGTTGAAAACCGCGATAATTTCTGCCTTGTTGCCAAAGTGGGCAATGGTGATGAAAAGGTCGGTATTTTTGGCCACCTTGACGTTGTACCCTGCGGCAACGACTGGAATTTTCCGCCTTACGAGATGACCGTTCACGACGGAATGATCACCGGCCGCGGCGTTCTTGATGACAAAGGCCCGCTTTGGGCTTCAGTGTATTCCGTGCGTTGCCTTAAAGAATTGGGCCTGCTTCCCAAACGCGCCATTGAAATATTCATGGGCGGCGACGAGGAATGCGGAATGGAAGACATCCAGCATTACAAAAATACCACCGAAAAAATGCCCGTCATATCCTTTACGCCGGACGGCAACTACCCGATTTGCCACGGCGAAAAAGGCATAATGCGCTTTAATATGCTAATTCCAAACAAAAATTCTAATATAGAAAGCTTTATTGGCGGAACAGTCCGCAACGTTGTGGCTGACCACGCGGAAATGGTGCTCTCCGGCGTGTCTTTCGCCAAAGCGGCCGAGGCTCTTGCCGGCCAA
>CAZNVF010000002.1:0-7059 GCA_964576395.1 uncultured Oscillospiraceae bacterium | reverse complement strand
TGAGGAGGTTGGCGAAAAAGTCAAAGTCATAGCTACAGGTGCGGCAGTACATGCTTCCGCGCCTGACGGCGGCATAAACGCCATAGGCGTTCTTGCAAAGGCCGTACTTGAAGCCGGTCTTGCAAACGACGGAGGAAAAGCCGCCCTTGAATTTATTGTTAAAGTGAATGGGGATTGCCACGGTGCCTCCATAGGCGTTCCGCTTTGCGACGAACCCAGCGGCCCTCTCACCCATGTCGGAGGAGTCATTGAAAACGCCGGTGATGGCAAATTAGACCTTTCCATCGATATACGCTACCCGGTCACTGCCGATGGTGACGAAATATTTAAGGCTATCACCGCGGATGTTGCTCCTTACGGCGTCACGCTGTGCAATCTTTCCGACAGCAAATGCATTTATACCCCGGCTGATTCTAAACTTATAAAAACCTGTATGGACACCATAAACTCAGTGTTCCACAGGGAGAACTGGAAGCCTTACACCATGGGCGGCGGCACCTATGCCAGAAACCTTCCCAACGCCTATGCCCTCGGTCCGGAGGACCCGGATTGCGAAAGCCCTTACGGTCCTTTCCGCGGAAGCATTCACCAGCCGGATGAAACCACCAGCATAAAGCTGCTTATTGACACCGCCAAAGTTTACGCAAGGCTTCTTATAAACCTCGACGGGCTCGAGTTTTAATTGTTTATAACTGTTTTGGGGAGGGCCTTTGCCCTCTCTTTCAGCAAACAGAGTTAACGTACAAATAATTTAAAAAATCAAAAACTATGAAACTATCCGACATTTTAAAATCCCCATATTTTTGGTTTATATTGTTGCTGCCTATGGGTGCGGCGGTTTATGCCGCCGCGATGTTTGTTCCCGGCTTTGCCGCGTGGTACTCAACCGGCGTTTACCCCGCCCTTGCCGGCTTTTTGGGAAGCCTTACCGGGGCCGTTCCCTTTTCGCTTATGGAATTTGCCATTGGGGCGGCGCTGTTTTTCGCGGTGTTTTGGCCCGTTAGGGCGGCAATAGCCGTAAAGCGCGGCCAAAAGAGCTTCAAAGCCGCTTTTGGCTCCGTTTTGCTGAAAATACTTTCAGTCACCAGCGCGGTGTTCTTTCTTTTTGTAATTTTTTGCGGCGTTAACTATTACCGGCCGTCTTTCGCGGCCACAGTCGGCCTTGACGTGCGCAATTCCTCCGTGGACGAGCTGTATGATCTGTGCTCGGATCTTATTGACACAGCGAACTCTTTGAGCACCGGGCTTGAGCACGCCCCCGACGGCACAACACTTTACCCGGAAAGCGACTATGCTATGGCCAAAAACGCGAGGCAGGGGTTTGAAGCGCTTTGCGAAAAATATGAATTTCTCAAAATGGGATTCGCCACCCTTGGAACACCAAAACCGGTGCTTTTTTCCTTCGTTATGTCCTATTTGCAAATTTCTGGCGTCTATTCGCCCTATACGCTGGAGGCCAACGTATGCACAGCCGGGCCGGATTTTCTCCGCGGCTCCACCATGATGCACGAGCAAACCCATCTTCGCGGCTTTATGATAGAGGCGGAGGCCAACTTTGTGGCTTACCTTGCCTGCATGGAAAGCGGAGACCCATATTTTGAATATAGCGGCACCAGTCTTGCGCTTCT
Organism: uncultured Oscillospiraceae bacterium; assembly: GCA_964576395.1. Classification (GTDB taxonomy): domain Bacteria; phylum Bacillota; class Clostridia; order Oscillospirales; family Ruminococcaceae; genus UMGS1668. The sequence goes on along the minus strand of CAZNVF010000002.1, from coordinate 5,431 downwards.
ATATTCCATGAACGCGCTCTATAAAGTCGCCCCTGAGTGCGCTATGGAGCTTCGTTCGCGGTACTGCGCCGCCCTTGACGCAGATATGCGGGCTCAAAACGCCTATGTTGCCGCCTATGATACCAAAATAGGCGAGATATCTGACAACATTAATGACACCTATTTGAAGCTCAACAGCCAAAGCGACGGCGTTCAAAGCTATGGAAAAATGGTGGATCTGCTTCTTGCCCTTTGGCGGGAAAAATAGGAATTTATTTTTTATATGAATTATGCTATACTCAGTTTATAAAATATTTTTCAGAAAGGTGGTCATAAAATGCCAATCACTGTTGAAGAAGAAGGAATTGAAGTTTTCTGCCCTTACTGCCATAAGCCTGTAATAATTCCCGCCGGCTACAACAGACCTGTCTACCTCTGCCCGCGCTGTAAAAAGGCTATCCCCCTGAGCGAGGACATCCTTGAGCGCCTTAAAAAAATGGCTCCTGCAGACTGATTTAATAATGCGGCCCCTGTAAAATTAAGGCGAATATAAAAAAACCGCTGTTTTCACAGCGGTTTTTTATTGCCTTTTTTAGGGTATTATTTTTTATTGATTTTATAAAAAATGCTTGAAAGCGCCTGGAATCAACGCTTTCTTGCACATATCCGCTTATTGCTTTATATCGCCGCATAAGTTTGTTTCGTAAAGTTGGGTAGCATTTTAGCACCACAAAAAAATATTTGGAATATAAAGCGGTGTTTTCACCTCATAAAATAAGAATAAGTGACGCCGCTTTTCTTATTCCCCCATGTTACGCGTTTGCACCCTGATAAGCCCTGAAATTAATCGCAAAGGGTAAAAATATTCCTCGCTCAAGCGGAACATTTCAAAAATAAAAAATTCCGTAGCAAGCATAAGAAAAGGGTATCCTTTCCCCAAAGTCGTTTTTTCTGCCTGGAATTATAAAAGCGATTTTTATTTTTTAAAAGCATCACAAACCCTTTAGCAAACTGTAATTTAATAATTACTTAATCTCAAAATTTTCTGTTTTCAAATCACAATAATTCGGATCAGTTATCCTTTTTTTCAAATCATATTTTTAGGTTCCTAGCCTGTTAAAACTTCCATTTTACCTTTTAATATCATTTTTGCTGCTTTTTCAGCCGCCTTGTTCCTTAAAACCGAAAAACATATAGAAAAAGGGCGCCTCAAAGAGCCGCCCCAAAGGAACGCTTATTAAATTCCCCGTCAAGAAACTTTTAAAGTTTAAAATAGACCTTCAAAATATGGGGCCCGCCCGTAAGGGCGCGGCGGCTGCGGGTGCGGGGAGGCGATATCCATGCTCACCGAAGGGTTCGTCATGGCGGCAAAATGCTCAAAACGAGCACGAAATGGATATACCGCCTATCTATAAAACTATATTACATTTCAGTTCGACTTTTGGCTTACACCCTGAATGTTGGAAAGTACCCAGTCGTAATCCCCGCTCTCAATAACGGAGCCGCAGTATTCACATACGGCGGACTGGTTGAGGTCGATGGGCGCGCCGCAGTTCGGGCAGTGCTTTGTGTCCACCTCGCCCGAGACGGCAGTCAGCCGCCCAATTGTGCGGATAAATGTCCAGCGGTAAGTCATAAACAGCTCACGGCTGCGGCTTCCGCGAAGCACATTCCCAGTTTTGTCATCAGTAATATAATCAATAATTCGGGCGGTAAATTCAAGGGTAATAATGTCATTCTTATCGTCCTTTGTGCAGCCCACTATGTTGGAATTTAGAACAGAGATACGCTCAATATGATCAGTCTGGCCGGCGCTTATGTACGACTGTACCTGTCGTTCGGACTTTGCATAAAGTTCCGCCGTAAGCCTTGTTCTGACCGGAGTAAGGTCTTTGGCGCTCCAGGCGTTCTGCATACGGACATACAGGTTGGCAGCGTCCTCAATAAATTTGGATTCACTAAAGGCCGGATCCCTTTCTTTAAGCCCGCGAAGGTCGTTCACAAGGGGCTTTTGGTCCGCGGGCTGAACGTTGACCCTGCGTTGGCCGTTGGGGTTGAATCTCGCTTTGCCAAGGGGCCCTAAAATCACCACTATAACAATAACAATAACTACCGCTGTTGCTACTCCTCCAAGGGAGCCTCCCCCGCTGGAGCTGCTGTAATAGCCGGAATCTCCCCAGTCATCCCAATCAGAGCCCCAGTTCGAATCATAGTCGCCACCCCAGTCAGAGTCGTAACCGCCGCCCCAGTCGGAATCGCCTGCAAAGTCGCCAAAATCTGCAAAACCCATTGACGAAAGCAAAATGGCGGCGGCCAAAGCGGCCGCAATAAAGAAAACCCATCTTTTTTTCATTTTGGAAAGCCCCCTTCCAACTAAAATCCATTTTGATTTTATCAGATAATACATAATGTTGCAAGAAATTTATTTTTTTGACGGTCAAAGAGATATTTTGCGGGGGTGTTCCGCCCATGCGCCAATTTTCGTCTGGCTTATCGCAGCGCATTGGGAGTCTCACTTGCATTGCCGCAAGCAAGGGGTCGGGGCACGCCCATGGTGTGCCCCGTTCTCTTTTTATCTTTATGCATATGTAAGTTTTTTTATTTGTCCCCTCCTATAACTATTACCCTTGTGTTTTTCGGCTTAGTATAATCCGACGCGGAGGAGCTTCCATAGTTCTTTTTCAGCTCTTCCAGAGCAAGTACCTCAGCATACTTACGCTTAAGGGCAGTCAGTTTTTCAGCGTAGCTTTCGCTGTCTTTTTCCTCACTTTGGGTATAGGCCTCAAGAAGCTTCGCTATGGTGCTGTCGCGCTCAGCGGTAAGGTTTTCCCTCACTGCCGAGTATTCGCCGCTGAGCCCTTTAAATGCGTTGCGGACTGCGCCGCCCGAAAGGCCCTTTGCAGCCGCTATCTGGGGAAGCTGCTTTGCTGAAAATCGGTTCTCAATATATTTGCTTCTAAGAGCTTTGGCGGTCTCCTCCTCTGTGACGGTCTTTTCCCTGCTCAATGTAGCCTGACGCCTTGCAGAGGCAGAGGCGAACTTGCTGTCAAGGGCGTTTTTTTCGGCATTGTAGTCATTTATGGTAAGAGTAGTTTTCGTTGTGGCCAAAATCCTGTTTGCACCTCCTTTCCTATTCCCCACTTTGTAATCAGACTATGTCCTGAACGTCCTCAATCACGGGCGAGGTAAAGTTGGTGCTTCTCATAGCAACAGCCTTAGTGGTTACACTGCCTGAAATTCCGGAAATATCAATGGTAGCAGTGGCCCCCACTACCTTTACCGCAGTTGCTGAGTATCTTGGGTCGGTGCCGTCGGTGGTATAGAATATATTTTCCGCCCCGGTAGAGGTGATAACTATCACTTTGGCGGTGCTGTTATAGCTGAATTCCGGTTCAGCCTGTCTTGAACCGGGTGCAACGGCAGCGTAAACGCCGTCGGCCCTTCCGCCAAGCACAAACGCGTCGTAAATGAAGCGTCCTTCAAGAAGGCTGCCGTTAATGCCCGCGGGGTTTTCTTTAACAAAATAGTCCTGTACCTTTTTGGGCTGTATTACAGAGTTTTTATGGGTTATCAGGAAGTAGCACTGTCTTGCGCCTTTTTTAAGGTATGTATCGGGAACGACCACCACTTGGGCCCCCATAAAGGTGCCTATGGCGCCTTTTACAAGTGCGTTTTTAGCAAGCGCCTCGACCCCTATAAACTGTGAAGAAAGGCGCAGCATTCCAAAATAGCTCCAGCCGATAAAGATAAAGCGGTTCTCCGCCGGAACGTTTTTGTTGCTCATCTCGACCATTCCGTCTGAGAGCGCCTTGGCAATAGTGTCGGAAGCGGGCGCCGCGGTAAGGGCGGTAATTTTTCCGGCATAGTCGATAAATTTTCCAAGGGCGTATTTATCCATTTCAGGAATGGCCTGTTCGTTCATCTCCATTGCAAGAATTTTCGAAGCCTCTTTCGCGCCCATCTGTTCAAGATTGTTACCCTTATCAATAGTGATGGAAAAGCTTCTGTCCCTGCCAAGGATGAGCTCCTGCATGCTGTCCTGAAGCTCGGTAGGGGTGCCGTAACGGCTGGTACCGGTGCGGCTGTAGTCAGAAAGGGTCTGTGTGACAGGAGTGTAAACATTAAGGGTCTTTACCCCAGTAAAGTCATAGTCTTTATTGGTGGTCCCGTCTACGACGGACTTAAGAGTAAAAGCGTTAGCCAGTTCTTTTGAATATTTTGCTGCAAGATTGATTGACATAGTTTTAAACCTCCTGGTTTCTGTTTGAATTTTTAAATCTTTACTTTTATTTTATATTTGAGCGCCGGGAATAATTTTTCCTTTCTGCCGCTGCCACAAATAAACGGTCGGTGAAATCACAATCTTGGGGCCTTTTTCGGCAGGACAGTTTAAATAGTTTTGCAAAGCCTTTTGCGCTGAATATAATAGTTTTAATAAATAATAATCTTTCTTTGCTTTTTGCACCAAAAGGTCAAAAAAAGCGCACCTATTATGTATAAGGAACCATTTTCCGCAATTATTGCATTGGTCGGCAATAAAACGGTTTTTCTTTTTTGACTGTGCTGCTTTGGGTTTTTTGAGCAGCCAAAAGCCGCCTTTGTTTTCCACTTTGCCCTTTCCCTCCACCCACCAAAAGGCAGCTACTTTTATACTTCTAGTTTTAGATTTATTTGTTTATACTTTTGGTAATAAAATATGAAGCATAACCCGTTTTTTTCATGGGGTCGTTCTTTCAACCTGGCCTGTTTACCCTTCATACATAAGCCCCGCAGCGAAGTCATCTTCAGGGCTTTCGGCTTTGGTACTCCTGCCGGAACCTACGGAAGCGTTCTTTAGGAGTGCCTCCACCTTCAAGAGCTTCAGCTTTTCACTAAGGCGTTGGTTTTCAAGCCGAAGATAGGCCTCAGTAGGATTTTCGCCCGCGGCTACTGCCTCCTCCATACCTTCTGGCAGGGGTTCGTTTATATACTGTGGGTATTTTTCAATAAATTTTAGCCATGGAGTATCATTTTTATCCAGGGTTTCGATCTCCTTTTTCTCCTCTACCACAGTCTCCTGTCCTCCAACGGGGAAGCCCTCCTCCGGGAAAATATTCTCATCAAAATCAGCCATTATCTTTTTCTCCTTCCTCAATATTTACTTCGTTTTTTATTCTTTTCACCGAGCCATATGCCTTGCATTTTTTATTTGGACAACAAAGTTCTAAAACTCGGTAAAGTTTGGTCTTTGTTTCGGGGGAAGCGTCTCCTTCGACAGTCATATAACATTTTTTGATTCTCATAGCTGTTTTACAGCTTTCACAAAGCATAATTTTAATTCCTTTCTTTTTTAGTTATTATTTATTTCTTATTTCGTTCTGCTATGGCCCCGTTTTCTCCGTGCCAAAGTTTTCCCTGAATTTGTTTTTATTTCCTTATAGTGCTATACTATACTCATCCAACCCGAAAGGAG
>CAZNVF010000001.1:0-39676 GCA_964576395.1 uncultured Oscillospiraceae bacterium | reverse complement strand
GCGCTTACCTTTGTGGAAGCTCTGGAAGCAAGGAACTGCTATGCGGGAACGACAAACTTATAATACAATCCACAACTTGGGGTGCCGCAGGCTGCACCGACAGCGAAATGAGCGAATACAGCGATTTTTCAATCTACGACGTTTCCAATGCTTACGGCCGAATATACGGCCTGAGCTTTGAATGAGGGGGTATTTACATGAGCGAAGCAGTTGTGGCGGCACTTATAACCGCCATTGCTACCGTTATTGTACAGCTTTTGATAAACCGCCGTGAAAGAGAATCTCGCGAACGTTCTATTATTGAGCAGAATTCTCAAATAGTCCTTCGGCTTGAAAGTCTTGAGGCTGCCGTTGAAAAGCAAAGCGGCCTGTTTGAACGGATATATAAAACCGAAGCCGATATGGCCGTTTTAAAATCAAAGATGGAAAATAGTACTGCAATATGCTGAAAAACACCCGCTTAATAACATGAAAGGAGTTTTATCTAATATGAACATAAACTGGAAGGTACGCCTTAAAAATCCCATATGGTATGCTGAGGTCGCCGCCGCGATCCTGCTGCCAATGCTTGCGGCTGTCGGGCTCAAGTGGAGCGATATGACAAGCTGGCCAATGCTTTTAACGGTGCTTAAAGGTGCTTTTGAAAGCCCTGTCACCGTTGTTGCAGTGCTTGTTTCGTTTTGGAACGCCATAACTGACCCCACCACAAAGGGCTTTGGTGACAGCGAACGCGCCCTTGGCTATGACAGTTTGGGAGGCGAAAAAGACGTACAGATTGGGGAGATAAGCAAATGAAAAACGGTATAGATGTTTCATCTTACCAGGGCAGCATAGACTGGAAAAAGGCCAAAGATGGCGGCGTTGAGTTCGCAGTGATACGTTCATCTTTCGCACAAAACCGTATTGATAAATGTTTCGCGGCAAATTTAAATGGCTGCGAAGAAAATGACGTTCCTTATGGTTTTTACCACTATTCCTATGCCCTGACCCCAGAAGAGGCCGCAGCAGAAGCGGATTTCTTTCTAAATACCGTTTCCGGCTCTGCACCGGAGCTTCCGCTCTTTCTCGACTTTGAGGAGAGCAGCCAGCGGGCTCTTCCCTTGGCAAAACAGGCGGAAATAATCGACACCTTTTGTGAAAAAGTCGCTTCTGCTGGTTTTAAAGCCGGCCTTTACGCCAATAAAAGCTACCTTGAAACGCTGAAAAACGCCTATCCGGAGCTTCTTGACAAATACTATATCTGGGTGGCGCAGTGGAATGTGGCAACCACATATTCCGGCCATTACGACATTTGGCAAAACAGCAGCACCGGAAAAGTTCCCGGTATAGCCGGGAATGTGGATACCGATATCTGTTACACTGATTTTTCACCAGCCGAGCCCAAGCCTCCCGATGAGTGCAATGAACTCAGATCCCGGATAGCCGAACTGGAAGACCGCCTTGCAAAAATAGCCGAACTGGCAAAATAAAAAGAAGTGATAAAGGAGCAGCCGCACAGAAACGTAGCTTCTCCCTTATTGCTTTCTATTTGTTTTTAGCATATCTTGTGGCATCCATATAGCGGCGGCCGTTTGAACCGGTTTCCCATCCGCGATCGGGCCGCTTCCTATTCTTCAGCAATACCAGTGCGGCCATTAAAATCCATAAAAATTTACAGCAAAAGCAGTTACTTCCCATAGAAAATTTGTTGCTTTTTGGGGCAATAGTAGGTAAAAGCAACCGTACAAACTTATGTAATTAAATGCAAAATTAAAGCCGGCTCCCTAACGGTGCCGGCTTTAATTTAAACATTGTTGCCTTATGCCTGTAATAAACAGCTATTTTTGGTAGACCTCAAAGCTGTACCCCTCGTTTCTTACGAAGTCAATAAAATCACCAAGTATCTGAGCGTTTGTGGCCGAAACGGCGTGAAGAAGGAATATCTCTCCGCTGTGCAGCGAGCCGATTACCTTTGCAAACGCCGTATCCGGTTCCATTTGGTCATTAGGGTCCCAGTCTTTATAAGCAAAGCTCCAAAAAACACAGCGGTACCCCATATTTTGAAGCAGGCAGAGATTCTGCTCTGAAAAGGCCCCCTCTGGGAAACGGAAAAGGTACATACTATAATTGAAGTTCTCCTCCATATATTCATGGAGATCCGCTACCTCGTCATAGGCTTCCTCCGGGGTAATGCCGGTCATATTGGGGTGCCTTGCGGTATGATTACCCACAATATGCCCCTCGTCTATCATTCTCTGTACTAGCTCCGGCTCGCTTTTTACATAGGGGAGCGTCACAAAGAACACTGCACTGACACCTTTCTCTTTGAGCGTATCAAGAATAGCGCCCGTATAGCCGTTCTCATATCCTTCGTCAAAGGTAAGGTAGACTTTGTTTTCAAACTCATCCCCGGCCCGTACAAAATCTGCGTCATAATCGCCGTAGTCGTCCTGAAGCATAACGCAGGCCGTGGGTTTTCCATCGGAGTTAAAATTTGTTCCGGGACCCCAAGGTACCTGCTCTGAAGACAGCTCTGCAATCTTTGTGAACTCACCGCTCATATTTTCCTTACTCGGAAGGGCGTTTTGCCCCGGCGAATAGGGTGAAAGTACATCCTGCTCAGGCTCGTATTCCGAATTGCTTTCCTGTTCTGGCTCGCTTTCAGAACTGTTTTGAGTTATCTCTATTTTGTTTGCGGGTGCAAGGCTGTTTTCGCCCGAAAGGATATTGTTTTCATCCGCACTGCTTTTAGATTCTTTTTCCTTAGAGCAAGCTGTCATTGAAAAAAGTAGGGCCACGCTCAAAAAAGCGGCTAAAAAACGGTTACTTTTCATAAATTGCCTCCATCTCCGGCAAAATAGTTTTAAGGGCTGCGCCGCCGGAAGCGTTTTATACTTTTATTTTACCACATATAAAATATTTTAAAACCCAATTTTCCGTTTTTGAATATATTCTTAAGGTAAAAATTTATCCATATTAAAATTTCCCTTTTCATATGGTAAAAAATAAAGTATAATAAAAATACTAACGTGAATTCTACAAACTAAAATGATCGACCTTGAAGGCGCTAATGCTTTGACTTTGGAGGATTATATAGACCCAATGGATATTTTCGATTTTATCTCTGCCCTTGGAGGCCTCGCCCTCTTCCTTTACGGAATGCATATGCTCAGTGCAAGCCTTGAAAAAGTTTCCGGAAATAAGCTCTCAAAAATACTTGAAAAACTTACAGGGAATACCTGGAAAAGCGTTCTTTTGGGAATAGCCCTGACGGCCCTTGTTCAAAGTTCTTCCGCAACAACAGTCATAACCGTCGGTCTTGTCAACTCCGGTATTCTTAAGCTTAGCCAGGCAATAGGAATAATCATGGGGTCCAATGTTGGAACCACCATAACTGCTCATATCCTTCGCCTTATGGATATCGAAAGCACCAACGTCTTTGCTTCAATGCTTAAACCCTCAACCTTTGCTCCTATCTTTGCTCTTATTGGCGCGGTGTTAATTATGTTCAGCAAAAAAAGCAAAAACCGCACTTTTGGGGAGATTCTTATCGCCTTTGGAATACTCTTCATCGGAATGCTCTCTATGGAGGATTCCCTTTCGGGCCTTAAAGATTCGCCCATACTTTCCGGAATTTTCTCCGCCCTGGGAGACAATGCCATACTTGGCATTATTGCGGGCGCGGCGGTCACTGCGCTTATTCAAAGCTCCTCTGCCTCTGTTGGTATTCTTCAGGCGCTGGCTTCTACTGGCGCCATAAGTTGGGCTGCCGCAGTACCGATAATTCTTGGCCAGAACATAGGCACCACTGTCACCTCCATGATATCTTGCATAGGCGCCTCAAAAAACGCCAAACGTACTGCTCTTTCACATCTTTACTTCAACGTTATTGGAACAGTAGTTTTTTCCGCTGTCATTTTTGCTCTTAAAAATTTTGGTGTTTTCAACTTTTGGAACAACCCCATAGACCGCAGCGGAATAGCCAATTTTCATACAATTTTCAACGTTACCATGACGGTGCTTTTCCTTCCCTTTGTGAAACTGTTGGAAAAACTCTGCATGCTGTCGATCCCATCGGACGGTACCGAGATCGACAGTGACACCTCCGCTCTTGATGTCCGCTTCCTGAACAATCCGTCCCTTGCCATTGAACAGTCAGAGTCGGTTTTTCGTAAAATAACTTCCCTTACAAGATCCTGCGCGCTTGGCGCCCTTGAGCGGGTGAATGGCAATAAGCTGTTCACCGCCGAACGAATAAACGAAGAATATACCGCTGTTATGAGAATGGACAACGCCCTTAATGAATATCTTCGCAAAATCGCTGAACAGGATCTTTCTGAGAGTGAAGCCCGAGCTGTCACGGGTATGATAACTCGCTGCGACGACTGCTTTCATATAATTGAGCACGCCATAAGGCTCAGTGAGACCGCTGAAGATATCTCGGCTAAAAACATGGGCCTTACTATCAGCGGTAAAAGGGAGCTCAATCTTCTTTCCACCGCGTTGAGGGAACTTATAAATGTTTCTATCGACGGCTCAGATAACAGAAACAAACGCGCCTGTTCTGAAATAGAGCCGCTTTGCGGAGTTGTCAGCGAGATGACTGAGCTCATTCGCAGCCGTCATATGACTAGGCTTAAAGAGGGTGAATATTCCTATGAGGCGGGCTCTCTTTTTGTGGGCGCGCTCATTGACATTGAGCGTATGGCAAAACACTGTTCCAACATTGGCGTTTCCCTTGCGGTGCAGTTCAAAACCAGCGCCCTTGATGACGCCGAGTTCTCTCGCCGGATACGCCGGGGAGACACCGAGCATTTTCTTGAGCACTATATGAATTATAAGACCGAATATTTTTCACCGCTTACAAACGAATAAGGTCACATACAGAGTAACAAAATAGCCGCCCTGGCGAGCGGCTGTGTAAAGAAATTATTTATCATACCGAAAAAAATAGTTTCTATAAAGTATAAAACCCGCTATGACATCTTTCAATTTGGAAGACGTCATAGCGGGTTTTCTTTATAGATTGGGAATCATCTGTCAAGCGCTTTCTTTAAATCTGTGACAACAGTAAACATGGTAGAATAGCCATCTTTGGTGTATTCAATAAACTGATTTTCATTTACAACTTCGGTTTTGCTCAAATCACTCCGCCATGTACTGTAATTATCAATTTCTAAAATGACTTCCCAGACTTTGAAAATATCACTTTGGATAATATCTTTTATATTCGATGTTGTCATTTTTAACATTTCTCCTCAAACGAAGAGTTTTCAACATTAACTATAGCTTTGTTCACAAAAGCAAGCGGAAGTCTGCTTCCTTATACACACGTCGTATAGGCGGCTATATTTTCATTATATTATTGAATCATTTTCCGAAAACGATCTCGACAGTATCCTGCGCTATCATGAGTTCTTCGTTGGTCGGGATTACCCAAGCCTCAACTTTGCTGTCGCCGGTTGAGAATTTGGCTTCTTTACGGCTTGCATTATTGTTAAGCTCTTCGCCAATGGAAAGCCCAAGGTATTCCATGTTAGAGCATATCTCGCCACGCTCTTTTGCAGAGTTTTCGCCGATTCCGCCAGTGAAGATAACAGCGTCTACGCCGCCCATTGCCGCCGCATAACCGCCGGCAATCTTTTTAATTTGATAGGTGAACATATCAAGGGCGAGCTGTGCTCTGTGATTGCCCTTTGCAGCAGCGTCTTCAAGGTCGCGGCAGTCGCTGGAAATACCGGAAATTCCAAGAAAACCGGACTTTTTGTTCATAAGATTGCTCATCTGCTCTGGGGTAAGGCCCTCTTTATCCATAATATACGTCACAACGGATGGGTCGATACCGCCACAGCGAGTGCCCATTACAAAACCGTCAAGAGGGGTAAGGCCCATAGATGTATCTACAACTTTTCCGTCTTTTACTGCAGAAAGGCTGGAACCGTTGCCAAGGTGGCATATAATAAGCTTTGTGCCCTCAGGATTTTTGCCGGTGATCTCGAAATATCTTTTGGTGATAAAGCGGTGGCTGGTGCCGTGGAAGCCGTAACGGCGGATAGAGTATTTCTCATAATATTCATAAGGAATACCAAACATATATGCTTTTTCGGGCATAGTTTGGTGGAAGGAGGTGTCGAAAACAGCGACCATAGGGGTCTCTTTTCCGAAAACTTCCTGGCAGGCTTTCATTGCGACAGCCTGCGGTGGATTATGAAGCGGACCAAGATCTTTGAATTATACACCAATATCTTCAATGAGCTCGTCATCCACGCGGGTAGAAGCTTTGTATTTTTCTGAGCCGTGAAGAACACGATGACCAATGGCTTTAATTTCGCTTATGTCATTTACTACCCTATTTTCACCAGTGGTAAGAAGCTTTACAAGTTCCTCAAAAGCCTCTTTATGGGTGGGGAAGCTCACATCATATTCTTCTTTATAGCCGGAAGCTGTTTTGTGGCTGATGCGGCCATCAATTCCAATCCTTTCGCAAAGACCTTTTGCAACGACCTCCTCGTTGTCCATTTCAATGAGCTGGTACTTAAGTGAGGAGCTGCCTGCGTTGATAACAAGTACTTTCATTCTTAAACGACCTCCAAGATTTTTATCCCGATTTTTATTTGTTTTTCAAATGGCGGGAAAAAGCAAAGCCCGCTCTTATTTGACATTCGGGTCACAATTATATATTATTACATTATAATTTAAATTGCAAGATAAACCCGTCAAAATTTTGGCAAATGATTTTTTATTCTCCCCAAAGGGTATAATTGCTCATTGAAAGCAAAAAAGCAAAGTGCTTTTTATAATTTAAGCCCTTCGGTAAACCTTGTTCCTTCTGACCACTTGCATCCTCTTACGTTTGCTAATGTAAACTGAAGTCCCTCCATGGGCGCCACGCCAGAATGAAACAGTAAGCAAGTTTTGCAACCTACCCTCTGCAGAGGTGAAACTCCACCAATATATGAAACAGACTATTTCCCCAACAAAGGAGAAGCGTATGAACATAACAGGAATTATAGCCGAATATGACCCGTTTCACAACGGTCACGCTTATCATATAAAAAAGGCTAGGGCTGCCGGGGCAGATGCAATTGTTGTCGCTCTTGGGGGCGAGTTCACCCAAAGAGGCGAACCTGCATGGTGCTCAAAATACCTGCGGGCAAAGTCCGCCCTTCTCTGCGGAGCGGATCTGGTGCTCGAAATACCTGCGCCTTACGCTGTTGGATCAGCGGAACGTTTTGCCGAGGGAGGTGTCACTCTGCTGGATTCACTGGGCTGCGTTTCAGCGCTTTGTTTTGGAAGTGAGAGTGGCGATACCGAAAAGATAGCTCGTTTCGCCTCCATTTCTGAAACGGCAGAGTTTCTTACAGAGGTCAAAAAATCCCATTCCGAAGGCCTTTCAGCCGCCACTGCAAGGGCTGCGGCTGCCTCTCGCCTTGCGCCGGAATTGGAAGCTGTGATATCTTCCCCAAACGACACCCTTGGTACGGAATATTGCAAGTGGCTTTTGCGCCTTGGTTCAAAAATTAAGCCTTTAGCCATCCGGCGCTATGGTGCCGGACATGGTGAAACTGCGCTTAAAAGCGGAGTGGCCTCCGCCACCTATCTGCGGAGTTTTCCCTGCGTTATCGATATCCTGCCATATGTTCCAGCTGTGACCCATCAGCTTTTGCTTGAGGCAGAGGCGGCCGGTAAACTTCCGGCTTCAACCGAAAAGTTCAGCGTTTCTGTTCTTTCACGCCTTCGCACTATGGCTGAAGAGGACCTCAAATTGGTTCCGGACTGCGCTGCCGAAGGGCTTTATCACCGCCTTTATGACTCTATACATGCAGCAGGCTCAGCGGACGAGCTTTATGACCTTATAAAAACAAAGCGCTATGCCATGAGCCGCGTAAAGCGCATTGTTGCGGGGGCTTACCTTGGCCTTGATGAAACGGTGCTCAAAGGGGCAAAAATGCCCTATATTCACGTGCTCGGAATGAACAATGTCGGCGCCGCGGTGCTCAAAATTGCAAAAAATACCGCTAAGCTGCCGTTTTCCTCTTCCCTTGCTGAGCTTGAAAAGACTTCAGAAACTGCCGCTGCACTTGCCGCCCTTGAGTCAAGGGCAGAGGACCTTTGGCAGCTTTTGCTACCAAGCCCCGGCCCCTGCGGCCTTGCCTATACCGAAAAGCTTATAAAAATATAATGTAATTTTAGACGTTTTATAAAAAGCGTTAAGTTTGACATAAATGATCAATCAAACTATACTTTTATTAAGTATTAAGGCAATTTCACGCAAATAATATTAAATTAATAAAAAAATCCCTTTTAATAGTGTAACAGCTATGTTTAATTCTTTATTGATTTTATAGATGGAAATCTTCTAATAAGTTCTCATAAATGCTTATGATACTATGAGAAGATGGCTTAAAATCAAGGATTTCCACATATCTTCATTTTCCTTGCAGTATCTTCGCATAAGGTGGTTTTGTAAGATTGGGCACCATTTTAGCACCAAAGCAATAAAAATCACTGCTATTTTGAGTGCCATAATCTGTGAAAAAGTCAATATTTACAGGGCTTTTCACAGTTTAATACTTTTCGATAGCAAAATTCAAATACTATTTTTTATATCTATGGAAATGACAAATTAAAGCAGAAATAGCAGGCCAATTAAACATCTCCATTTATTTACCTTTTTATTATATCCCCATATCAGCAATGGAAATGGCGCCCAACAGTTCTGAAATGTTGCGGAGACGGTCGAAATTCCTACTACTGATGACGTAATAGCGGGAACCAGGGTTCCAACAGGCTAATAGCGAATATTGGTGGTGGCTTTTCTGTTACATATAACTACAAAACTCCTGCTAAACCGATGTCCGGAGGAGCTGCAAACGAATATTTTCATTTTGCATGAACATGATTTAATAGTTATTTTCATTTGGCTCAGTCTTTGCCGCGGCATGTGTTGTTTTTACTATGGTTGTCTATAACGTTGAGACAGCGGTAATTCCCGGAGCGCTTATTGGTTCCGTCCTTGAGGAAAAGGTGGTATAAAGATTATGGAACATATTTCACATCCTTTTGGCGCAGTTTATGATGAGCATAGCCGTGTGCTCATACTTGGAACAATGCCCTCGCCTAAAAGCCGGGAACAGGGCTTTTATTACGGCCACCCCCAAAACCGCTTTTGGTCGGTTTTAGGGGCGGTTTTGGGCGAGGGAGCGCCAAAAACACCTGCTGAGCGGCGGAACTTCGCGCTGAAACACAGAATTGCCCTTTGGGACGTACTTTCGGAGTGCGAGATAGAGGGCGCCGCCGATTCCAGCATAAAGGCCCCGCACCCAAACGACATTTCTTCCCTGCTTAAAAAAGTGCCCATTGCAGCCGTGTTCACCACAGGTAAAACAGCCTTTGGCCTTTATCAAAAGCTTATAGAACCCCACACGGGACTATGCGCCATTTCTCTTCCCTCCACAAGCCCAGCCAACGCCCGCTGGCGCCTTGAGGATCTGGTAGAAGAATATAAAATAATTTTGAAATATCTTGATTAAAGCAGCGGGCGGCTGGGGGACTACTCTTTTTTGTTGCCTATGCTAAAGCGGTATGATATAATTAATTATAAATTAGAAAGGGGAAAGGAAATGGAAGAACAATACTTTTTTACGTCAGGGCGTACCGAGCTTGGCGGCAACCACACCGACCATCAGGGCGGGTGTGTTCTTGGGGCTGGTGTCAGCCTTGGCATGACTGCAGCAGCAAAGCGAAACGGTACCGATCTTGTGCGCGTATGTTCAGACGGTTTTGGTGAAATAGAGATAGATATTGGTGAAACTTCGCCCCGCCCTGAAGAAGCGGGTACCTCGGCCTCTCTTGTTCGTGGTGTATGCGATTGTTTTCTTCAAAGCGGGAATGCATTTGGCGGCTTTGATGCCCATATTTCATCAGAGATACCCGTGGGAAGCGGGCTTTCCTCATCTGCTGCATTTGAAGTGCTTATTGGCAAAATAATAAGCGGACTCTATTTTGAAAACACCATTCCTCCTTTAAGATTGGCCCAGTTTGGCCAGCGGGCTGAAAATGAGTTTTTCGGCAAGCCGTGCGGCCTTATGGACCAGCTTATATGTTCCGTTGGCGGAGTGGTTTTTGCAGATTTTTCGGACCCGGAGCTTCCGGAATTCCACCAAATAAGTTATGATTTCTCCTCATGCGGCTACCGCCTTGCAATAATAGAATCCGGTGCGGATCATTCCCATCTTACAGGCGACTATGCCAAAATACCAAAAGATATGTGCCTTATAGCCCAAAGCCTTGGGCACCGGGTGCTTTCAGAAGCGGATGAAGCGGAGTTTCTTTCTCAGTTCCCTATTCTCAGGGAAAAGTATGGCGAGGTTCCTTCTTTCCGCGCATTTCACTATTTTGAAGAGACTCGCCGG
This sequence comes from uncultured Oscillospiraceae bacterium, assembly GCA_964576395.1. Taxonomy (GTDB): domain Bacteria; phylum Bacillota; class Clostridia; order Oscillospirales; family Ruminococcaceae; genus UMGS1668. Next base: position 29,282 of record CAZNVF010000001.1, on the reverse strand, counting down.
GCCAAAGAGGAAGCCGAGGCCCTTACCCGGGGCGATTTTATTAGGTTCCTTGGTCTTTTTAGAGAATCCGCTGAGAGCTCAGAAAAGTATCTGAAAAACGTCGTTTCAGAAAACGAACCGGAACATAGGCTTAAAAAAGCCATTGATTTAGCAAGGGAAATACTTGGCGGGGACGCCGCTGTCAGGGTTCACGGCGGTGGGTTTGCCGGAACAGCCCAAGCCTTTGTTCCTGAGGAAGCAGTGGACCGTTTTACTTTAAGAATGGAAAATGCCGGCTTTCACTGCATTTTTCCGGATATAGTTTGACTAGCGGGTTTCTTTTGAATCAGCCGCTTTGCTTTTACCGCACAACTTAGCCAAAAAATTTGACTACCTCATACTATGATGTTAAAATAGTGTAGTCAATTTTTTGAAAGGCGGCACTTTTAAGTGGAACTGATAGCTGTCTATTACATAATTATAAATTTTGTGGCGCTTATTGCTTACGGCGCAGATAAGTTTTTCGCTAAAAAGAAAATGCGCCGCGTTCCTGAAAAAAGGCTTTTATGGCTCGCCTTTATGGGCGGGGCTTTCGGCGCTGCTTGCGGAATGTACTTTTTTCGGCACAAAACAAAACATATGAATTTTAAGATTCTTGTGCCGCTTGCGGCGGTAATTCACGCTGCTGTGATTATTGCCCTGCTTTGGGGAAAAAGTATCATGGCCTTTTTTATGAGGTGAAAATATGAGCATGTTTTTATGCCCCATTTGCAAAGCCCCGCTTATTGGCGGTCAGAACCGTCTCTTTTGCAAACATGGCCACAGCTTTGATAAGGCCTCTGAAGGTTATGTTCACCTGCTTCCGGCCAACAAAATGAACTCGAGGATACCGGGCGACAGCAAAGAGATGTCCGCTTCCCGCTCTTACTTTTTGAACAAAGGCTATTACAGGCCTTTGCTTGATGAGCTTTGCAGGATCGTACTTCGTCTTTCAAATGAAGATATTGTTTCTGTGCTCGACTGTGGCTGCGGTGAAGGCTATTATACCACCGGGATATATGACGCGCTGAAAAGCAGCGGAACAGCACTAAAAATGGCTGGAATAGACATAAGCCGCCCTTCTGTGCGCCGTGCCGCAAAGCGAAACCGCGAAATAGAGTTCGCTGTGGCTTCGGTTTTTGAGCTGCCGGTGTCATGCTCAAGCTTTGATATCCTGCTCAATATTTTCAGCCCGCTTTGTGCAAAGGAATATTGCCGGGTGCTAAAGCCGGGTGGATACTACATTTATGTTGTGCCTGCGGCGCGCCACCTTTGGCAGCTCAAACAGGCACTATATGACATCCCCTATGAAAACAGAGAGGCCGACATTCCTTATGAGGGCTTTCTACACATTGAAACCGTTCCCGTGCGTTATACCGCTTTTATTGAGACTGCGAAGGATATTTTTGCCCTTTTTCAAATGACACCATATTACTGGAAGACATCCGCCAAAGGCGCTGAAAAGCTCAAAAAGCTCACTTCTCTTAGTACTGAGGTGGCTTTCGATATACATATCTATCAAAAAACAAAATGAAGGAGAAAAAAATATGCACTACGAATATTCCACACATGGAACCTGTTCAAAAAAGATTACTTTTGACCTTGAAAACGACGGAACTGTTCACAACATTGTTTTCTTCGGAGGTTGCCCCGGCAATCTTCTTGCCATTCCTAAAATTCTTGAGGGCTGGAAAGCCGACGATATAATCGACCGCCTTTTAAATAATGATTGTGGCGGCCGCGGCACCTCTTGCGCCGACCAGCTTGCTAAAGCTCTTCTTTCTGCTAAAGAGCAAATGAGTGCATAAGCTGAAACAGTGCCGCCGCTTTATTTTGCTTTCTGTTAGAATTTTTAGTCAAAAAGCTTCCTTAAGGGGAAGCTTTTTTGGTATAGTTTTTTCCGGATTTCTTTTCACCCTTTTAATTTCATTTTGGATGTGCTATTATTATTTTACTTGATGTTGTTGTTAAAGGGGGTTTTATGTTGCTTCGTTTCATAATAGGCACAAACGAAAGGGCTCGGCGTACGCGGTTATATTCCGAGATCAAGGCTGCTGCTGTTCCTTCCTACCTCATAGTTCCGGAGCAATTCTCTTTTGAGAGTGAAAAGCTCCTTGATGAATATCTTGGCCCCAAGGGTGCCCAAAATGTGGAGGTGCTGAGCTTTTCGCGCCTTTGCAACAGCATTTTCCGAGCTTTTGGTGGCCTTGCCGGCGAATATTCCGATGATACAACAAAACTGCTTTTAATGGGCGCAGCCCTTTCAGGGTGCTCTGGCAGTTTAAAATATTACAAAAAAAATATTCATGGTGCGCCTTTCATAAAGAAACTTGTTGAGACTGATTCCGAGCTGAAAAACGCAGGCCTTACGGTGGATGATCTTTCGGCCCTTGTCTCGGCCGCACCTGAAGGCGCACTTGCTGATAAAGCCTCTGACCTTGCCGCCATATTTTCGCTATATGACGCAATGCTTGAAAAGAGTTGGCTTGACCCGCTGACAGATATATCCCGCGCTTGCGACGTTCTCAGCGAGAGGGACTTTTTTTCAGGCCGGAATGTCTATATGGATAATTTTACCGGTTTCACCGGAAGCGAATATAAAATGCTTGGAATTATATTGTGCCAGTCCCCCATGGTTACTGTCAGTCTCTGCTGTCCGAATATATATGACCGTACCGGCGGAGCGGGGCTGTTTTCAAAAACACAGCGTACTGCCGCACGCCTTGAAAAAAAAGCAAAGGACTCAGGGGTCCCAATTCAAAGCCCAATTTTAGTCCAGCCTGACGAGGATGGCCGTCCCGGTGCCCTTATTGACCTTGAGGAAAATTTTCTCCGCCCTGGCAGTGCACCGATTTACGAAAACCACAATGCGGTGCATCTTATATCCGCCGCCGACCCATATGATGAGGCAAACTTCATTGCCTGCGAGGCCCGGCTTTTGGCTGAACGTGGGCTTCGCTGGCGTGAAATGGCTATCATCGCCAGGGATCTTTCCATGTACTCACATGCACTTCCCGCCGCATTTGAGAGGGCCGGCATACCTCTTTATATGGACATGCCGGCAAAACTATCTTCCCACCCGTTGGCAGCCTTTGTTAGCGCCGCCCTTTCGGCCTGCCGCAGCGGCTTTGACGCTGCAGATATAATGCATATCCTCAAAACAGGTATTCTTCCCGTTTCAGAGGTGGACGTAGCCGAGTTTGAAAACTACTGCTTTATATGGAACATCCGTGGCCGCCTTTTCTTTTCTGAATTTACTGGAAACCCTAACGGCTTTTCCGAAAATATCCCGGATGACCACGCGCTGCTTGAACGGATAAACACTCTGAGGCGATCCGTCTGCAGTCCGCTTGAAAAGCTTAAAAAGCGTCTTTCCAACGCGGATGGAGCAGAGTTTTCCTCCGCCCTTTACGACTATATGGTCGAATGTAAAGTGACGGACGGGCTTTCACGGCTTTACGACTCCTTCGCCGCTGAAGGAAACATTGCCTTTGCCGAGGAACTAGATTCCCTTTGGAGCTACTTTGTATGTCTGCTTGATAAATTTTCTTCTGCCCTTGCTGGGGTCCGCCTTGGAGAAAACTCCATGTCCAGGCTTTTCGAACTCGCGCTTATGAGCGCCAAAATTGGCACTCTTCCACAAACTCTTGACTGCATTCCAGCGGGTACTGCCGACCGCATGCGCCCCAGTGACCCTAAAGTAGTCTTTATAATCGGAGCCTGCGACGAGGTATTCCCTGCCCAGCCAAAAACCGGCGGCCTTTTTACTGAAAGCGAGCGGCGGGAAATGTCCTCATTAGGGCTCGACCTCAGTGAAGGGGAAAACGACGCCCTTCTTTCCGAACGGATGTATGCCTACATGGCATTCACCGCCCCATCTGAGCAGCTCTTTGTCAGTTTTCCCAAATATGACTCCGCTTGTGCCGAACAAAGCCCTTCTGTACTGATTAGACGCCTTAGCGAATCGGTAAGGTCAATTTCCGAACTTCGCACATCCGATCTTCCAGAAGAATTCTGGCTCTGCTGTGAAAGCTTTGCTTTTGAGCGCCTTTCTTCATTTGGCGGTGTCTCCACCCCAGCTTCAGAGGCACTTAAAGACTATTTTGCCAAAAGCCCCATTTGGTGTGAACGTGCCGCAAAGCTCGGCATGGCTGTAAGGCCGGAAAACTTTATGCTGAAGAAGCGCGAAAATGCAGAAAGGCTTTTTGGTTCCCGTATGCGCTTTTCTCCCACAAGGATAGAAACTTATGAAAGCTGTCCATTTTCCTATTTTATCAAGGCGGGCCTTTCCCTTAAAGACAGACAGAAAGCCGAGCTTTCTCCTATTTCAACAGGAAACCTTATACACAGTGTACTGCAGCAAGTAGTCTCAGCCCATGGTGGAAACGGGCTTTACTCCCTTTCTGACTCTGAACTTCGTAATGAAATAGACTCCGTGCTTGCAGAATATATGGAGAACGTTTTCGGCTCAGAAAAGGATAAGACCAGCCGATTTATGTATCTTTATAAAAGAATCGCCAGCTTTATTTTTAGGCTGCTTCGCCACCTTGGAGAAGAATTTCATCTTTCAGAATTCGAACCCTATGCTTTCGAGCTAACCGTAGGAGGAGAAAGTGAAGTATCTTCATACAGGCTCATTACCCCCGACGGAAAAGAAGTCATTGTGGAAGGAAAGATCGACCGCGTAGATATTCTAAACAGAAACGGTAAACGTTACGTCAGGGTGGTGGACTATAAATCTGGCGTCAAAAAATTTGACCTTTCCGATGTCTTTTATGGAATCAACATACAAATGCTCGTCTATCTCTTTTCAATATGGAAAGGAGGTAAAGGCGGCCTTTCAGGCGCCCTTCCTGCCGGCGTGCTTTATATGCCCGCAAGGGATTCCGTTGTCACTATGCCGCGAAACAGCATAGCGGAAGGTAGTTCATCAGCCCTTGCAGAGACGCTCCGTATGAATGGACTCCTTCTTGACGATGAATCAGTGCTCAACGCAATGGAACCCGGGCTTAAGGGTGTTTTTATCCCTGTTAAAGCCAAAAAAGACGGCTACTCCGGCTCCGTTGCCACTCTTGCTCAGCTGGGTGAAATAAAAAAGCATATAGACTCCCTGCTTATCAAAATGGCCGATGAATTATCCGGCGGAAAAATCAGCGCTGTGCCATACAAAAAAGGGCAGGGCCTTTCCTGTGAAAGATGCTCTTTCCGTTCCGTTTGCCGCCGGTCGGAGGATGGCCCATTTATCGAACACCAAAGCTTCAAAAACGACGAATTTTATAAACTTTTGGAAGGCGGTGAGACAGATGCCCAATAGGAACTGGAACCCAGAGCAGCTTTCGGCCATAGTTTCTTTAGGCGGCAACCTTCTTGTTTCTGCTGCCGCAGGCAGCGGAAAGACTGCCGTACTTGTAGAGCGAGTAATTCGCCTGCTTACTGACGATGAACGCCCCGTCGATGCAGATAGGCTCCTTGTGGTTACATTCACCAACCTTGCCGCCTCCGAGATGAAGAGCAGAATAAATGCTGCTCTTGGTGAACTTTCTGCCCAGCACCCGGCAGATGTCCGTCTCAGCCGTCAGCAGCTCCTTATGGAACGTGCTCATATCAGCACCATACACTCCTTTTGCCTTGATGTAATACGGGAAAATTTTAGTACGATTGGTATTCCGCCGGATTCACGCATTGCTGACGATCAAGAGACGAATGCACTTTCCTCCGACGCCATGGGGGAAGCACTTGAAACTTATTACCAGAACGGCGGCCCCGTTTTCACTGAACTTGTGGAAACTCTTGGCGGCGGACGCAGTGACTCAGGCCTTGAGGAAGCCGCGCTAACTCTGCATAATTTTATTCGCGCTCTGCCCCACTATGAAGACTGGCTTTTGGAAAAGGCCGCCATGTATGATCCCTCCGTGCCCGCGGCTGAAACCGTGTGGGGCAAAATTTTACTAAGCTATGCCTCTTCTGTGCTCGAGCACTGCATAACCTGCGCCGAATACATGCTCAATGCCTGCGCTGAAAACGGCGCCGAGCCCTATTGCCCCATGTTCGGGGACGATATCCTGCTGCTAAAAGGACTGCTTTCCCGCTGTGAACACAGTGGATGGGACGATTTCAGAAAAGCTCTTTCACTTGCAGTTTTTAGCAGAATGCCATCTGTCAGGGGATTTAACGGCGTTTTTAAAGACAGGATTACTTCCGCCAGAAAAGAATATAAGGATAGTGTAAAGAAGCTTTTGGATGTTTTTTCCGCCTCTGAAGTGGATTTTCGAGAGGATATTGCCGACCTTTACCCCAAAATTCAGTGTCTTTTTGCCCTCACTATGGATTATGACCGGATCTATTCTGAAAAGAAACGTGAAAAGCGCGTGCTCGATTTTTCCGACCTTGAACAGCTCGCTCTTGCTGTACTCAGTGAAAAAACTGGTGATGGCCGCTATATTCCCACTGCTGCCGCAAAGGCCATATCTCAGCGCTTCGACTATATTCTTGTGGACGAGTGCCAAGATATAAATAAGGCTCAGGATACTATTTTCGAAATGATCTCAAAAGGGAACAACCTCTTTTTCGTTGGTGATGTAAAGCAAAGCATTTACCGCTTTCGTCAGGCTATGCCGGAGCTTTTTCTTGAAAAGCGCAGTAACTGGCCCCTTTTTGATGGCAAAAATTACCCTGCCACCATAGTGCTCGGCCGCAACTATCGCAGCCGAAAAAACATAGCCGGTGCAGTCAACTATGTCTTTAAACAGATCATGTCTGCCAAGGCCGCCGAAATGGATTACAAAGATGAAGAAATGCTCATTCCCGAAGCTTCTTTCCCGGAAGATGGGCTCGTCAGAAATGAGTTTTTGCTTGTTGAAGCCGGCGACTGCGAAACCGTTAAGGCTGAAGCCGCTGCTGTTGCAGAGCACATATATAATATGATTGTAAGAGCTGTTCCCATAAAAGATGGGGACAACACCCGCCCAGTGCGTTTTTCTGATATTTGTATTCTTTTGCGCTCCATGAAAACTCAAGGGGACATTTTTGTTTCCGCCCTGAGAAAGCGCGGTATTGCTTGCCGCAGCGAGCATGGCTCCGGCTTTCTCACCCAACCGGAAATTTCCGCTGTTCTTGATGTGCTCAAAGCGGCGGATAACCCTTTGCTTGATTTGCCTATTGCAGGGGCAATGCTCTCTGAGATGTTCCTTTTTACCCCGGATGAACTTGCAGAGATACGCCTTTTAGGCCGCACCCTTCCCCTCTATTCAGCGGTGAAGCTTTCTGCCGAAGGCGGAAATACCAAGGCAGCGAATTTCATCAAAGTCCTTTCTGAAATTCGCCGCTTCGCTGCCTGTGAAACGGCCGACTCCGTCATAGAACAGCTCTATGCCATAACTTCCTACCCGCAGATAATGCGCGGCTGTGAAAATGGCGAACTTCGCCTTTCCAATCTACGTTTACTCGTAAAATATGCCGCTGACCGTGAGGCTGCCGGCTACCATGGGCTTTCGGGCTTTTTGCGTTTTGTTGCCCACCTGGAAGAACGGAATGATGACCTTGCCCCTGCTGGCTACACCGGATTTGGCGGCAACTGCGTAAGAATAATGAGTATTCATGGTTCTAAGGGGCTTGAATTCCCAGTCGTATACCTTTGCGGTACCGGCCGCAAATTTAACTTTGATAACCGTACAGATATGCCTCTTCTTCATCCAAAACTCGGCTTTGCCTGCGCTCGCCGGGACAAAAATACCGGCATCCGCTTTTCCACCGTTCCTCAGGAAGCGCTTAAAATTGAGCTTCGCCGCCTTTCATTGGCAGAGGAGATGCGGATCCTTTATGTTGCAATGACAAGAGCAAAAGAAAACCTCATTATGACCTGCGCCAAAAAAAATGCTGCGGGCTATCTCTCTTCTCTTGCGGCGAACGCCCGCGCCGGTGAGCGGCTCGACCCTTTTTGCGTTTCCGCAGCTAAATGTGAGGCAGATTGGCTCTTTACGGCCCTTTTGCGTCACCCCGACGCCGCAGATCTTCGCGCTGCTGCCGGTCTTGAAGAGAGCTGTGTGCTTCCGGATGATACCCGTTGGAACTTCAGTATAGTTTCTCCACCGGAAGAAGACTCTTCTGTCTCTCCTTTATGGTTTGAAGTGTCAAAAGCTCCGGCTGATAAACACCTTGTTGAGGTGTTAAAAGCCCGTTCAGCGTGGCGTTACCCTTTCGCCGCGGCGGAAAAAATACCCGTCAAGTCCGGTGTTTCCTCCCTTACTCATCAGGAAATGCACAAACAGCTGCTTTTTGGGGCAAAGCCCTCCGGCGGAGTTCTTTCTGGCGCAGAACGCGGCACCGCACTGCACACATTCATGCAGTTTTGTGATTTTGAAAAAGCTAAGGCCGACCCCACTGCGGAAATTGACCGTCTTTTGAAAGATAAATTTATTACAAAGCAGCAGGCCGAAGCTATAAACCCACAAAAAGTACGGGCCTTTTTTGAAAGCAGCCTCTATTCAAGAATAGAAAAATCCTCTTTTGTGCGTCGTGAATTCCGCTTTTTGCAAAGCCTTCCTGCCGCAGAACTTGGTTATGAAGGCGCCTCCCCTGAGGATAAGATAACTGTTCAGGGCGTTGCAGACTGCATTTTTGAAGATGGTCGCGATCTTTTCGTTCTTGACTATAAAACCGACTATGTTGATGATATTGAGGAGCTTCGTCAGCGTTATTCTGCACAGATTCTTATGTATACACAGCTTCTTTCAAAGGCCCTCGGCCGCCCAATACGCGGTGCGGTTATTTGGTCTTTCCGGTTTGGAAAGGAGCTTTGGGTGCTGTAATTACCAAAAATGGGCGGCCTTCAGGCCGCCCATTTTTCTTCATATTTTATTGCCAAACAATATTTGTTGAAAGCAGCGCCGGTGACAAAAAGCAGGCGAAACTTGATGCAGCAACTCACCATTTTTAAAAATACCTTTAATGCTGGTACATTTATTACCCGATCTGCGGCCCCTTTCCAGCTCATTTAAGTAAAAAATATAGCTAGTACAGAGCGCGGTGCCTCACCAATAAATTGCATTAATGAGAATATCCAATATAGAATTACTCTTCTAATCGCAACCTTAAAAGATCCCCGGGCTCAAGTTCTATTGGGCATGGCAGACGCAGCACCTGTTTTATTAAGCGCGCGTCCTCCCTTTTGTTGCCATCTGTATCAAATATCTCTTCTACTGCAAAGCTTTTCCCCACCACTTTTGGCGACACAGCCTCGAGCACGTCGCCCACGTGAAAGTTGTTGCGCTGTTCTATCGTCGCAAAACCGTGCTCATATTTGAGCACCTTGCCGGCGAAAAGGCATTTTTGAATATATGCCCCGCTGCCTTCGGTGTGGTTGTGTTTCATCTCTCCAAAATAAAAAGCACTCGAATAGGGCCTATGGCTTATACTGTCAAGTTCGCGCTCTATCACCTCAATGGGCAGGTCGCCATCAATGGCATGGCGGTAGGCATTTACCGCTGTTCCAACATAAAACGGCGTTTTCATTCTGCCTTCTATTTTGTAAGAAGAAACTCCGGCCGCCTTAAGCTTGTCCAAAAAGCCCGCGGCGCACATATCAAATGAGCTAAGTATCGCAGTGCCATTTTCATCCTCTACTATGGGGAAAAACTCCCCCGGGCGCTTTTGCTCCATAAGGTGGTAGCTCCAGCGGCAGGGTTGGGCACAGCCGCCTCGGTTGCCGCTGCGTCCTGTTAGAAACGATGAGATCATGCAGCGCCCGGAATAGGACATGCACATCGCTCCATGAACAAAGGCCTCAATCTCCATATCCTCTGGGATCCTTCCACGAAGTTCCGCTATCTGCTCAAGCGTCAGCTCCCTTGCGGCAATAATACGCTTTGCGCCCATTCGGTAATAGACCTTTGCCGAATTAAAATTCATACAGTTCGCCTGAGTGGAAACATGTATTTCAAGCTCCGGAACCGCCTCGTGAATGGCGGCAATGAGACCAATATCGGAAACTATTGCGGCGTCGGCGCCGGCCTCATAGAGAAAACGGGCGTAGTCAGGGGCCTTATCTATTTCCTCATTGTTTGCAAAGCAGTTGACAGTGATATAAATTTTCACGCCGTGCATATGGGCATATTTTATGGCATTCACAATATCATCTTCAGTAAAGCCAACATTTTCCGCCCGAAGCTGCAAAAGCGGTCCGCCAATATAAACGGCATCAGCACCAAAATGCACCGCTGTTTCAAGGCATTCCATATCCCCCGCCGGCGCAAGAAGCTCTGGTTTTGACATAAAATAAAAAACTCCTTTTTTAAATATCGGTATTAATATAACATTTAATAAGGCTTTTTTCAATGGGGAACAAAAACCTTACATTTTATGGACAAAAAGCACAATGGGTAAAAGTCTTCCCCCATGTGCTTTTACTGGATAAAAACCGGTTTTTATTACATCAGCTCCGCCTGAGCGGGCATATAAAGTCAAAAGTAAGTTTTGCCGCTTTGCTCCGCCATTTTTACGCTCTCATCCTTTCTTGAAGCGCTTTTGCGCTCATATAGGGATTGATAGTATCCTCCGATTCTATAGCTATTGAGCCCGCCGCAAGGCCTGCAAGGGCCGTGCCTCTAAGGTCCGTTCCCTCAAGATAAGCCCAAACAAGGGCCGCCATAAAGGCATCGCCACAGCCGGTGGTGTTAACCATGTTTGCACGAATGGAATCGAGCCAAAGGCTTTCTTTAGTTGTGGCCGCAAAAACGCCGTCCTCGCCCATGGAGATAAACACCCTCCGTACCCCAAAGTTAAGAAGACGGTTTGCGGCCCTTTGAGCATCGGTTGGGCCGCTTATGTTTATTCCTGTAAGGATCTCTGCCTCCAGTTTGTTTGGTTTAAGCGTGTGTATTTTATTCAATATTGGGCGGAGCTTTTCCACCTTTGCTGTTGAAACGGGGTCCACAAAAAGTGGTACCTCGCAGTTTTCAGCAAGATATTTGAGAGACTCCGTTGGAATGTTGGCATCTGCTACTATAACCTGAGCGTTTTGAAGTAAAGTTATATGTTTTGAAAGATAAACCCGGTTTATTTTTTCGCATATCTCCATATCAGAAACCGCCAAGGCCATCTCCCCCTGTGGATTTGTTAAATATACGTACGAGGAGGTAACACCGCCGGGCACTTTCAGGGCGTGACTGATATCTATTCCCAGCTCGGAACATGAAGCCGCTATCCTCTCGCCGTTAGCGTCATCTCCATAGGCGGAAAGCAGCCGGACATCAATACCCATAAAGCTCAGGTTATTGGCTATATTCCGCCCAACACCGCCGGGGCTGGTTCTGACAACACCTGGATTTGAATCTTTAGCAACAAGGGAAGAAAAAGAACGTCCACATATGTCCATATTTATCCCGCCAACAACAACTACATAGCTCCCACTTTTGAGCACGAAGCCCCTTCCAGCAATGCAGCCTTTTTTTGTAAGTTCGGAAATACAGACTGATACTGATGAAAGTGATATACCAAGTTTTTTTGCTATTTCCTTTTGCTGAATCATCGGGTCAGCCTCAATAAGCTGCAATACCTGTCTTTCCACCTTGGTCACATAAACGCCTCCTAAAGAAAGCAATGTAAATAGTTTGATATATTATAAAATGGCAAAAGGGGTTATGTCAAGGGCGCAAAAAACAGCCCCGTCAATCGGCGGGACTGCTTTAAAATCATTATTTCTGCTCTTCTTCAATAGCCTTAAGCAGAATATCCTTTGCGTAGGAGATTGCATTCGCGACGCTACCTTCCTCGAATGGCACATGAAGGTGTGCAACCTCTAGCAAACCAAGGTAGTTCTTGCTTCCGCCGGCTCGACAAAGGGCAAGGTAATCCGCCCAAGCCTCTTCTTTATTTTCGGCGTAGCGTTTTTTGAACTCCATAGCGCCCATGGTAGTGAGGGTGTAGTTGATGTAATAGAAAGGATAGAGGAAAATATGGAGCTTGTGGTACCAATAGCCGCCACGATCCATGAATTCGTCGTCAGAATATTTCCTCCAAGGCATGTATTTTTCCTCAAGCTTATGCCACTCATAAGTGCGTTCCTTAGGGGTAAGATCCGGGTTTTCATAAATGATGTGTTGGAACTCATCCACTGCCACACCGAATGGCACAAAGGTAAGCGCCTCCTGCAAATGTGCAAAGCGGTATTTATCTGCGGCATCGCCAAAAAATCGCTCCGCATACGGATAACAAAACTGTTCCATGGACATGGAATGTATCTCTGCAATATCGGTGCTTTCGCTGTAATAGTCAGAGATTGGCTGGCTCCTCATGGCGCAGTAGCCCGCAAAAGCATGACCCAATTCATGGCTCAAAACCTGCATATCAAAAATGGTGTGGTTGAAGCAGCTGAACACAAAAGGCGCCTTATATTTCTTAAGGGATGTCATATAACCGGTCGAGGCCTTATTAGGTTTGTTGTCAAGATCCATAAGATGGTGGTCGATCATAAAATCGATAAATTCGCCGGTCTCGGGGCTCAGGTCGTGGTACATCTTCCGCGCTTCATCCACCATGTATTTGGAATCGCCAATGGGCTCGGCATTGCCGTCCGGGAAGATAAATTTCTCATCATAAACCATAATATGATCAACGCCTATACGTCTAGCCTGGGCCTCATAGAGCTTCTGGCAGAGAGGAACAAGTTCTTTACGTACCTGCTCGCGGAATGCTGCAACCTCTTTTTGACCGTAGTCGCTTCGTCCCTGGTTTATATATCCAAGAGGAGTGAAAGTCTCATAGCCGAGGGCGCGGCCCATTTCAGTGCGGACTTTTACCAGCTTATCAAAGATTTCTTCCATTTTCTCTTCATTGGAAGCGTAGAATTCAGAGTATTTTTTAAATGCCGCTTTTCGTATTTCTCTGTCCGGGTGCTCAAAATATTTTTGTATACCATATAGGTTGAGTACCTTGCCGTCAAACTCAATCTGTGCAGTAGCCATAAGCTTCTGGTACTCAGTGGTGAGCACGGACTGCTCCTGAAGCTGAGGAATTATCTCTGGTCTGAATGAGGCGAGGTTCCTGCGGATGGAATTGAGAAATTCCGGACCAAGGTCAGCGTCAATATCCGCAGCAAAAGGGCTTTCAAGTAGAGCTTTAGAAAATTCATTGAAAGTTGGCTGTGCCTCCGGAAGTCTGTGCTGAATGTACGCCAGCTCATCTTCATAAAATTTATCGGTGGTGTTAAGTGTGTTACGGACGTGGGCAACCACAAACATAGTCTCGGCGTCTTCACTGGCTTTATCTGAGGCAGAGATTATTTCGCGCACCTCGGAATAGCTTTTAGCGTTTTTAAGGCGCTCAGTGAGTTCCCTGAAGGACTCCTCCAAAGCATCGATATCCGGTCGGATATATTCAATGCTATCAAAAGTAAAGTTTTCCATTTTCTCTGTTCCTTTCTCTATAGTTTAATATAAAATAATAACATTAAATTTTGACGAAGTCAATAAACCGTCAGTAAAAGGCGCTACATTTGGAACCACACTATTTATTTTCTACATATTTCAATAAAACCTATTGACAAGCGGACTTTTAACTATTATAATAATTAAGACAAAGAAGCAGAACGAACCGTTCTCGCCGGCCCGTCAAATTGAACGCAACCGGCAAATCAAACGCTCTGGCGAGCAAGGCCTTTGCCCGCTGGGTTGTTTTTGTGCGGTGCTTTCTTTGTAACCGCACTTTTTTATTTTTTTGGAGGTGTTTAGCATAGCCAAACAGGAACTGCTCATAAATGAGGAGATCCGCGAAAAAGAGGTCCGCGTGATCGATTCCGACGGCGGCCAGCTCGGTATTCTTCCCCTTAAAGACGCCCTTGCCGCAGCCGCGGAAAAAAATCTTGATCTCGTTGAAATTGCGCCCACTGCAACTCCGCATGTTTGCCGCATTATGGATTATGGCAAATATCGTTTTGAACAGGCGAAGCGCGAAAAAGAGGCAAAGAAAAACCAGAAAGTTATCGAGGTCAAGGAGATTCGTCTCTCCCTTAATATCGATACTAACGACTTCAACACTAAGGTCAACCACGCTGTAAGATTTCTTAAAGACGGCAACAAGGTCAAAGTCTCTGTTCGCTTCCGTGGAAGAGAAATGGCCCATACGGAGCTCGGCTCCGATATGATTAAGAAGTTTGCTGAAGCCATAGCCGAATACGGTTCTGTGGATAAACTTCCCAAACTTGAGGGGAGAAGCATGGTCATGATCGTGACTTCCAAATCGTCAAAATAAAGTTCGTTTAACATTTGCTTTTTGCAATTAAATATCAGGAGGATACTAAAATGAACGCAAAGCTCAAAACTCATTCTGGCGCAAAAAAACGTTTCCGCTTTACTAAAAACGGAAAGGTAAAACGTAATAAAGCTTATAAATCCCACAAACTCAATTCTCAAAACAAGGATTCCAAACGTAAACGTAATCTCCGTCATGCAACTTATGCTGATTGCACCAACATGGAGAAACTCAGAAAGATCATGCCCTACGCGTAATCCGCGCGCAAATTCTTTTTAACAACATTCACTTAGATAAATTACGGAGGTTAATAACAAATGGCTCGTGTTAAAGGCGGGATCATGTCCCATAAAAGAAGAAAAAAAGTTTTAAAGCTTACTAAAGGTTACTATGGCGCAAGACACAGATTGTTTAGAACCGCTAAACAGGCAGTTATGAAATCCGGACGTTACGCGTTCATTGGCAGAAAACAGAAAAAAAGAGATTTCAGAAGGCTTTGGATTACCCGTATTTCCGCCGGTTGCAAAATGAATGGGATGAACTATTCTACTTTCATGAACGGTCTTAAAAAGTCCGGAGTATCTCTCAACCGCAAGATGCTCTCTGAAATGGCTATCCATGACGCAGAAGGCTTTGCAGCCCTTTGCGCACAGGCAAAAGCCGCCCTTTAATTTCGACTAAAAGCGCCCGGGTTATGCATAGCTCGGGCGAATTGCTTTATTTAAAGATAAATTTTTTATTTTCAAAAGTGCTGATTTTTGAACCGTTTTGTGGTATTTTATTATCGAAAGGAGGCGCCCCCGCAATGCTTATTCAAAGCCGTGAAAATCCAATGGTGAAAGAGGCCGCTTCCTTGGTATCTGACAAAAGGCTGAGAAAATCCACCGGACTTTTTGTTGCCGAAGGGGCGCGGCTCTGCTCTGAGGCTGCAAAAAGCGGCTCTGAGGTGCTTCGCCTTTTTATAACAAATGAGGCTGAAAGCCGCTACTCTGAATACATTTCAGGGCTTGTTTCTTCCGCCAAAGAAGTTTACTATATAACCCCCGGCATCGCCGAAAAAATAAGCGATACCAAAACTCCACAGGGCGTGTTTGCCGTCTGCCGTTTTGATGAAAAAAGCATAAACCTAAATGCCGACGGAGTTTTCGTACTGCTCAGCGGGCTTCAGGACCCTGGTAATATTGGAACTGTGCTTCGTACCTGCGAGGCAATGGATGTAAAAGGGGTTTTCCTTTGCGGTTGCGCCGATATTTTTTCTCCCAAGGCGCTCAGATCATCCATGGGTTGTCTTTTTAGACTGCCGGTTGAGGTTTTTTCAAACACTGAAAAGGCAATATCAATGCTCAAATCAGCGGGTATAACCACTTATGCAACCGCACTTAGCGGCCGGGCAGTTCCGCTACCTAGCGTCAAATTTGAGCACCGTTCCTGCGTGCTCATAGGTAACGAAGGAAATGGCCTTTCAGAAGACACCATTGCACAGTGCGATAAAATTGTTATTATTCCCATGCCCGGCCGGGCAGAAAGTCTCAATGCTGCTTCTGCTGCTGCTATAATGATATATGTAGCGTCTCAGCAAAGGTAAATTTTTTATATTTCCAGGAGTCATACTTTCGTCTTTCTGCATTTCAAAAACATAGAAAGGAGTTGCTTTATGAGCCTTTTACATTGGGTTTGGCTTGGCCTTGCAGTACAGCCAGGAAGCTCTTTGGCCGATATTATTTTGCGCCGTTTTCCTGATCCTGAAGAGTTTTTTCTTGCTGGACAGCCCGGAATCGACGAGGTTGGATGCATCGCAGGTTACGACGAACTTCGTATTCGTGCAACTACGCTTGACATGGCAAAAAAGGCCATTGAAAGAGTCGAAAATTACGGTGCTAAAGCGGTTGCCAGAAACTCTGAGTTTTTTCCAAAACAACTTCTTAAAATTGATGATTGTCCGCCGGTGCTTTATGTGCTTGGCGATGAAAAATGCCTTAACAAAATGCCGGCCATCGGTGTTGTAGGAACAAGGCGGATCTCTGATTATGGCAGAAAAATGTCTGAAATAATTGCAGGAGGGCTTGGTGCCGCCGGAGCAGTTGTTGTAAGCGGTATGGCACAAGGGGTAGATACAGCAGCCCATAAGGCCTGCCTTGCTGCGGGTGGAAAGACCATAGCCGTTCAAGGCTGCGGCATCTGCAATACTTATCCGAGCGAAAATGTCGAGCTGAAGGAGCTTATTGCCGCAAACGGGGCCGTAGTCAGTGAGTTTGCCCCGGATGCCGAACCGCAGTCCAGTTTCTTTTTAATAAGGAACAGAATCGTTTCCGGAATGTCCCTTGGCATCTGCGTTGTTGAGGCCGCTGCAAGAAGCGGAACCTCTGTGACGGCAAACCTTGCTATCGAGCAAGGCAGAAGAGTTTTTGCCGTTCCAGCGGATGTTTCCCGCCCAACCTCACAAGGTACCCTTCGCCTTTTAAAAAAAGGGGCCACCCCTGTGGCCAACGCCATGGATATTTTGAGCGAATATTCCAACGAGTACAAGGAAGAAATAGATTTTTCTCGTCTCGGCAAAAACTATAAAAAATTTATTTCACCAACGGTCAATGCCGCTTCTCCGCCAAATGAACCGGCAAAACCTTTAAAGAAGCCTCTTCCGAACGGCATTTCTGAAAAAGCAGCCACTCTTTATGAGTTTATTGACAGCGTTCCGCGCTTTGTAGATGAACTTTCCAATATGGCAGGGCTTTCTGCGTCTGAAACGGCGGCCGCCCTTACTGAGCTTGAAATATTCAGTCTTATAAAACCCGTTGCCGGAAGAAAATTTGTAATTCTATAACGAAAAACTTATTGCATAGCAAAACAGTGCAATAAATTTAGTAATATATTAGTACCTATACATTAAACAGGGAGGTTTTTACTACGACTCAGGAAACAAAAGCCACCAAACGTTCCACCAAAAAAGGCAGGAACCTTGTAATAGTGGAATCTCCAGCAAAAGCCAAAACAATAGAAAAATATCTTGGACCTGACTACGAGGTGGTAGCCTCAATGGGCCACGTGCGAGATCTTCCCAAAAGTACTCTTGGCATTGACATCGCCCATGGCTTCGCGCCTCAGTACATTTTGATATCCGGCAAAGAGAACCTTGTACGAAACCTTAAAAATGAGGCCGCAAACGCCTCAAAAGTCTATCTTGCAACGGACCCTGATAGAGAAGGCGAGGCTATTTCATGGCACCTTGCCAAGCTTCTAGGCATCCCCATGGATGACCCAGTTCGTGTAACTTTTAACGAAATAACGCATTTTGGCGTTGAGCAGGGCATGGCTGCGCCGCGCACCATTGATAATAACCTTGTAAATGCCCAGCAGGGTCGCAGAGTGCTTGACAGAATAGTTGGTTACAAACTTAGCCCTTTTCTTTGGAAGAATATCCGTGGCGGAAGTTCCCTTTCCGCCGGGCGGGTACAGTCAGTTGCCGTCAGCCTCATTGTTGACCGTGAACGGGAAATACAGGCTTTCAAACCGGAGGAATATTGGACCATTGACGCAAAACTCTGCGAAAAGGGCGAAACCTCTTATTTCGCTGCAAGGCTGCAAAGTAAAAATGGTGAAAAGATCGAGATAAAAAACGGGGAAGAAGCTAACGCCGTTCTTGAAGAATTAAAAGGAAAGGACTTTACTGTTGCCGGCGTTAAAAAAAGCCTGCGCAAAAAGCTGCCCGCTCCGCCGTTTATTACTTCTACCCTTCAGCAGGAAGCTTCACTGAAACTTGGTTTTCAGTCCCGCCGCACAATGCGCATAGCTCAAGAGTTATATGAAGGTGTTGACGTTCCCGGAATGGGCGCCATAGGTCTTATCACTTATATGAGAACGGACTCCCTGCGCATCTCTGCTGAGGCAAAACAAGCGGCCGCTTCCTATATTGAAAGCACATATGGAAAGGAATATCTTCCTTCCACTGCCAAAGCATATAAAGCCAAAGCAAACGCTCAGGACGCGCACGAGGCCATTAGACCCACAATGCCTGAACTTGCCCCTGATAAACTTCAGAGCTGCCTCAGTTCCGACCAATATAAACTTTACAAACTAATTTGGAGCAGGTTCATTGCCAGCCAAATGGCCGCCGCTCTTTATGACACCGTATCTATAGACATTGCCGCCGGGGAATACAATTTCAAGGCCTCGGGCTTCACCGTCCGCTTTGACGGGTTTACTACCCTCTACCCCTACGGCGAAGAAGAAAAATCCTCCATTCCAAAGCACGCCGCTGCGGGCGACATTTTAAAAGTGAAGGAGTTAAAAGGCAACCAGCACTTTACCGCTCCACCTGCCCGCTACACCGAGGCGTCTCTTATCAAGGCCCTTGAGGAAAATGGCATAGGCCGCCCAAGCACCTATGCGCCGATCATCACAACGATCCTCAGCCGTAATTACGTGGAGCGGGAAGGCAAGGCCCTTAAGCCCACTAGCCTTGGTATAATAACAGTCGACCTTATAAAAGAACATTTTTCAAACATTGTGGATGTGGATTTCACTGCAAAAATGGAAAAAGAGCTTGATAAAGTCGAAGCAGGAAAAACCGACTGGGTAAACATGATGAAAAAATTCTATGACGATTTTTCCAAATCTCTTGAGGTTGCACAGAAGAACCAGGGCAACGAAAAGATACAAGTTCCAGAGGAAGAAACTGATATCGTCTGTGAAAAATGCGGCCGAAAAATGGTTATAAAAAATGGCCGTTATGGAAAGTTCCTTGCATGCCCGGGTTACCCCGAGTGTAAAAACACCAAGCGCATTGTTAAAGAAACCCCGGGCACATGTCCTCTTTGCGGGGCGAAAATACTTCTTAAAAAATCCAAAACCGGAAAGACTTATTATGGCTGTGAGCACAACCCCACCTGCGGCTTTATGAGCTGGGATGAACCCATTGCAGAAAACTGCCCGATCTGTGGAAAAAGCCTTCTCTCTAAGAAAGGCCGCAACGCTAAGATCTATTGCTCAAACCCGGAATGTACCTACGAAAGAACGGAAATTAAAAAGTAATATGGAAAAAGTAACTGTAATAGGCGCGGGGCTTGCAGGGTGCGAAGCCGCAGTTCAGCTATCCCGTCGTGGAGTCAAAGTTATTCTTAGGGAAATGAAACCCAAAAAATTTTCTCCCGCTCACAAAAGCAAAAATTTTGCTGAACTCGTCTGCTCTAATTCTTTAAAAGCCTCACGGCTTGAATCGGCTGCCGGTCTTTTAAAGGAGGAAATGCGCCGTCTCGGCTCCATAACTATTGAAGCGGCAGAAAAAACTTCTGTTGCCGCCGGCGGCGCCCTTGCGGTAGACAGGGATCTTTTTTCCCAATATATCACCGAAAAAATATGCGCTGATAAAAATATTGAGGTAGTTAGCGGTGAAGTCACTTCCGTTCCGGAAAGCGGAACGGTCGTTTTTGCCACCGGTCCGCTCACTTCCGACACCCTTGCGCAGGAGCTTCGCTCCCGTTTTGGAGGGATGCTCTCTTTTTTTGACGCCGTTGCACCCATAGTAGCCGCTGATTCTCTTGACTGGGACAAAGTCTTTCTTGGCGCTCGGTACGGTCGGGGCGAAGCCGATTACGTCAACTGCCCAATGAATAGGGACGAATATGAAGCGTTTTATGAAGCTCTTGTAACCGCAGCACGGGCTCCGCTCCACGAGTTTGATACGCCGGACCCAAATGTATATGAAGGCTGTATGCCTGTTGAGATAATGGCTTCCCGCGGGCATGACACCCTGCGTTTTGGGCCGCTTCGTCCGGTGGGTCTTTCCGACCCGCATACTGGGCGCCGGCCTTGGGCGAATGTGCAGCTTCGGCGTGAAAACGCTGCCGGAACCATGTATAACCTTGTTGGTTTTCAAACTAACTTGAAGTTTGGCGAACAAAAGCGAGTTTTTTCTATGATACCCGGCCTTGAAAATGCCGAATTTGTTCGCTATGGCGTCATGCATAGAGATACCTTTATGGATTCCCCTCGGCTTCTCAATAAAAATCTCTCTCTGCGCTCTGACCCGCGTCTTTTTTTCGCAGGTCAGTTTACGGGGGTTGAAGGCTACACAGAATCCGCCGCTACCGGCATACTTGCCGGTATCAACGCCTCAAGGTACCTTTTCGGTGAGGAACCACTGCTTCTTCCCGAGGTGACCATGCTTGGCGCCCTTGTAAATTACATAACTGACGGAAGCATTTCCAATTTTCAGCCTATGGGCGCAAATATGGGAATACTTCCTCCGCTTGAACAAAATATCCGCCACAAGGAAGAGCGCTATGCCGCTTTTGCCCAAAGGTCGATTTCCGCACTGGAGGTGATTTTATGAAGATTATAATTGATGTTTATGGCGGCGATAACGCCCCGCTCGTGCCCCTTCAGGGCGCGGCCCTCGCCGTAAAAGAGCTTGGGGTGGATATTCTTGCCGTAGGCAACGAGACGGAAATGAAAAAACTCTGCGCCGAAAACAATATTTCTACTGAACATTTTGAGTTTATCAACGCGCCGCTTGTAATGCCTGTATGTGCCGAGCCTACCGAGGCCATAAAAAGCTATAAAGGCAGTTCGCTTTCCGTTGGGCTGCAGGCCCTCGCGGATGGCAAGGGCGATGCCTATGTCAGCGCCGGAAGTACCGGCGCTATTGTTGTTGCCGCAACTCTTATTGTAAAGCGCATAAAGGGAATAAAACGCGCGGCCCTTGCCACTGTTGTGCCCGGCCTTAAGAAGGATTACATGCTTCTTGACCTTGGCGCCAACGTGGAATGCCGCCCCGAGATGCTTGTACAGTTTGGAATGATGGGCAGTATTTATATGGAAAACGTAGCTGGCGTAAAAAATCCGAAGGTTGCTCTTGTAAATATAGGTGTTGAGGAAAGCAAGGGCACTGAGCTTCAAAAAACTGCCTACGGCCTTATGCAGAACGCCGGTTACAATTTTGTTGGAAACGTTGAAGTAAGGGACGTTCCTTCCGGGGCCTTCTGCGATGTTGCCGTTGCCGACGGCTGGACCGGAAATGTGGTGCTCAAAATGATAGAGGGCCTTGGCCATGCCTTTGGAAAAATGGTAAAAGGAATGTTCCTCAAAAATATTTTCACCAAGCTTTCCGCTCTTTCACTTAAAAGCGGCCTTGCCGAATTTAAACACAAGCTTGACTACACTGAACGCGGCGGCGCTCCCCTTCTTGGAATTGCAAGGCCCGTAATAAAGGCCCATGGCAGCAGCAACCCTGAAGCGTTCAAGAACGCCATAAAGCAGGCGAAGATTTTTGTTGAAACCGACGTAAATGGAACCATCTCGACCGCCATCAAAAGGCTTAAGGAGGAGAAAGAATGAACAATAAGAACATAGCCGAACTTGAAGAACGCATTGGCTATAAATTTAAAAATATCCGCTTTCTTGAAACTGGGGTCACCCATTCCTCCTTTGCAAACGAAACAAAAGAACACACAGAATATAACGAGCGTCAGGAATTTTTGGGCGATGCCGTTTTAAGCATTATCGTTTCGGACTATATCTTTGAAAATTATACTCACCTTCCTGAGGGTGAGCTTACAAAACTCAGAGCATCGCTTGTATGCGAAAAATCTCTTTTTGAATTTTCTACGGAGCTGGGCCTTGGTGAATTTCTCCGTCTTGGCCACGGTGAGGAGCTTATGGGCGGGCGCGAGCGCCCTTCCCTTTTAGCGGACGCCTTTGAGGCTGTGATTGCCGCCATCTACCTTGACGGCGGAATTGAACCTGCGACTGTTTTTGTCCTTGGATTTGTAAAAAAAGCTCTTGAGCACGTTGAAAACGCGCCTTTTAAAGATTATAAAACCCTTTTGCAGGAAATAATTCAGCAGAACCCTGAAGAGCATCTTTACTATGTGCTTGCAGGGGAATCCGGCCCGGATCACGACAAACGTTTTGAAGTCAATGTAATGCTCAATAGCAACATTATAGGTCGTGGTGTTGGCAGAAGCAAAAAAGCTGCTGAACAGCTTGCCGCAAAAGAGGCTTTGGAGCTGATGGGCGAATGAAACATGCAAATATAGCCTTTTTTGTTCCAATGGTCGGCTGCCCTCACCGCTGTTCCTTCTGTGACCAGAATTCTATAACCGGCGAATCCGGCATTCCCACCCCGGAAGAAGTAGAAACCACATTAAAAAAGGCCGCTAGGGAATTACGTGGTTTTGGGAATAAGACCGAGGTTGGCTTTTTTGGCGGCAGTTTTACAATGATTCCAGAGGAACTTATGCGTTCGTTGCTTGAACCGGCGGCAAAATGGGTTCGCCGGGGTGCATTTTCAGGCATTCGTTTGAGCACCCGCCCGGACGCTATCGATGATCATACGCTGGCCGTGCTCAAAGAGTACGGCGTGACCTCTATCGAACTTGGAGCTCAAAGCAGCGACGACGCCGTTCTCAAAAAAAACCGGCGTGGCCACAGCTTTGAGGATACAAAGCGTTCTGCCGCTTTAATAAAAAATGCTGGGTTCTCCCTTGGTTTGCAAATGATGACCGGACTTCCCGGAAGCACCCAGAACAAAGATATAAGGACGGCTGTAGATTTTGTTGGGCTCAAACCTGACACAATGCGCATCTATCCGGCGCTGGTGCTCAAAAACACTCTTATGGAAAAGTGGTATGAAGTTGGTGAATATGTACCCCAGACTTTGGACGAGGCGGCCGCTCTCTGTGCTGAACTTCTTGACATTTTTGAACTATATAAAATAAACGTTATACGCCTGGGGCTTCATTCGGAGCGGTCGCTGGAGGAAAATCTTGTTGCAGGGCCATACCATCCGGCTTTTCGCGAACTTTGTGAAAGCCTGCGTTTTCGCAAAAAGCTGGAGCCGCTGCTCTTCCGTCTGCCAAATGGATCTTACATACTTAAAGTTGCCCCTTCTGACGTTTCAAAATGTTCCGGTCAGCATCGAAGCAATGTTGAATATTGGGCGTCGCTCGGCTATAACATAAAAGTTACGTCTGATAAAACTTTTCCCCCCGGCGATTTCTCTGTTTTGGCGGAGGAATTGGATAAGCGAAAATAAAAACAGACTTTTCTTTTTGGCCACTGCGCAAAGGCCCTGCATGTCTTTCTAACGCCGAAAACGCTTTGCAGGCCTTTATTTATTCTAAATCAGACTATCCGAACAGCATTATTTTCCTTCTCTGGCCGGTCAGTTCGGCCCAATTGTTTTACATGCTACAATCAGGCAAAATCCAGACTCAAGGAAGTGACGATTTGTTTTTAAAATATCTTGAACTTCAAGGCTTTAAATCCTTCCCAGATAAAACAAGGCTCAGCTTTGGCAGGGGCGTGACCGCTGTCGTCGGTCCAAATGGCAGCGGAAAAAGCAATATCAGCGACGCTGTGCGCTGGGTTTTAGGCGAACAGTCCACAAAGGCGCTTCGTGGTGGAAAAATGGAGGACGTTATTTTTAATGGTACCGCTCTTCGTCACGCCTATGGCTACGCCGAGGTGCGCCTTTGCCTTGATAATACCGACCGTTTCCTTGCCATTGATAATGACGAGGTTGTTATATCGCGAAAATACTACCGTAGCGGTGAAAGCGAATACCGCATCTGTGAAAAGGTCTGCCGTCTTAAAGACGTCAACGAGCTGTTTATGGATACTGGCCTTGGCCGCGACGGCTATTCGCTTATTGGTCAGGGTAAAATTTCAGAAATAGTCGGTGCGAAGCCAAACCAACGTCGTGAAATTTTTGAGGAGGCCGCCGGCATTTCCAAATTTCGCTATCGTAAAGAGGATGCCGAACACAGCCTTTCCCGTGCGGATGAGAATCTTCTTCGCCTTAGGGACAACCTTTCCTCTCTTGAAGAGCGAGTCGGACCTTTGCTTGAACAGTCAGAAAAGGCAAAAAAGTTTCTTGAATATGCTGAAGAGAAAAAATCCCTTGAGATTTCCGTCTGGATGCGGTCTCTGCGCCGCCTTAAATCCCAGCTTGCAGAGCAAAACAGCTACATAGGGGTTTATCAAAGCGAATATGACAGCCTTGATAATGAATATAACGAGGCTGAAAACCGTATAAATTTCCTCTATGAACAGGTGCGGGATATTGATTTTTCCGTTGAGACAAAACGCGGCTCCATTTCTGAAAATGAGGCCGCCATTTCTGAACTTAACTCAAAAACTGCCGTTAACCAAAACGAAATCCGTCACAATGAGAGCGAGATAGAACGTATAGCCGGCGAGGCAGCCGAACTTTCTTCTTTTGACAACGAAAGTGATTCTTTGATGGAGCTTCGACAAAACGAGCTTTCCGAAAAGAAAAACGAGGCAGAACGCCTTGAAAAAAAAGCTGAGGAGCTTTCCTCTGCAGCGGAAGCTCTTGCCACAGAAAAGCAGTCCATACTTAAAAAAAGATCCGATGCCGAAAACAAAATTGCCGCTATCAACGCTGACATCAGCCATATAAACGTCGTTCTTGCCACTGCAGAGAACGACAAAAACCAGTACAACGAACGCCTTGAGCAGTTTTCCCTTTCTGCAAGCCAAAAGCTCTCCCTTGTCAGTGGCTACAAAGCTGAGCTTGTAGAAGTGAACACACTTCTTGAAGACATTGAAGATAAAAACGAGAGCCTCATTAACAGCAGGGCTGGCATCGCCATGAAGAGGGAGCTCCGGTCAAATCAGCTTGCATCCCTTGAAGAAAAGCGCAGCAAAATTGCAAGAGAAGCAGAAAGCCTTTCTCAGCGTGCAAAGCTTCTGCAAGACCTTGAGCGCAATATGGAGGGTTTTGGTCACAGCGTAAAATTTGTTCTCGATAAGGGTGCCGCAGGTTCCCTAAGGGGAATCCTTGAACCGGTTTCAAAAATACTTTCCGTTGATGCAAAATACAGCCTTGCAGTGGAAACCGCTGCTTCTGCGTCGCTTCAAAACATTGTTGTCACCGATGAGGACGCAGCCAAAAAAGCCATTAAAATGCTCAAAGAGCAGGGCAAGGGCAGGGTCACTTTCCTGCCGCTGACTTCTGTTAAAGGCAACCGCCTTGATGAGCGTGGGCTTTCCGCTTGCGACGGATTTGTTGGCATAGGTAGCGACCTTGTAAAATATGACGCCAAATATGACGGCATTGTAAAAAATGTTCTTGGACGCATAGTCGTGGCGGAAGATCTTGATTCTGCCGTGGCTATGGCCAAAAAATACAGCTACAAGTTCAGAATAGTAACGCTTGACGGTCAGCTTGTAAACACCGGGGGATCTTTGACCGGAGGTTCAAGCGTAAAATCCGCTGGGCTTCTTTCAAGAAAGCAGGAAATAGACGAACTGCTTAAAAAATCCTCTTACCTAAAAAAACAACTCGCTGAAAGCGACGGTGAATATAATCGCCTTAAAAGTGAAATATCCGCTATGGACGCCGACTCCCTCGCTACCGAGAGTGAACTTCGAACCATCTCTGAAGACAGGATCCGTGCGGAAGGCGAAAAGAAGCGCCTTTTGATACAGATCTCTGACGCTGAAGCTGCTGGCACCGAGGCTGAAACTCAACGCGGGATCCTTGACAAAGCCATTGCCGAGGCCGAAAGCCGTTATAATGAATATTCTGCTCTTCTTGAAAGCAAAAGCACCGAGCGGGCCTCCTTGCTTGCTTCTGCTGCCGAAATATCGGAGCAGATTTCAAAGCTTGAGCTAAGAGAAACTAAAAATAAAGAGGAGGCCTCCTCCCTTGCACTATCTAAAGCAATAGTTCAAAAAGATATTGAGGCGCTTGAATCCACCATTGCTCAGCTGCTTGAAAGCCAAGAGGAACGCCTTGAAAAGATATCTTCCCTTTCTGTAAAGAGCGAAGAAATAAAGGCTAAAAATGTGGCGCTCTCTGACGAGGTAAAAAACTTTGAAGAAGAAAAACTGCGTCTTGCCTCCCTTTCGGTAAGCACAAAAGAGGAAATAAACGCCCTTTTTGCCAAGCGCCAAGAATTTGAGCTTCGCACTACACAGGAGCGCTCGGCCCAGAAGAACACCGTCTCTTGCAGGGAGGAGGCGTCCGTCAAACTTGCCAAAGCAAGGGCCCGTCTTGATGATATGCAGAAGGATTACGACCGTATAATCGGCCAGCTTTGGGATGAGTATGAAATCACATACAGCATGGCAGAGGAAATAGCTGAGGACATCACCGAACCGCAAAAGGCCCAGCGCCGCCTCAACGAACTGCGGAACAAAATAAAATCCCTTGGGCCCGTAAACCTTTCTGCAATTGAAGAGTTCAAAGAGGTAAATGAACGCTATAACTTTATGAAAAACCAAATAGAGGACGCTGAAAAATCCCGTAATGAGCTCAGGGCCCTCATCCAAAGCCTTATGAGCCAAATGCGCACTATCTTCCTTAACCGCTTTACGCAAATAGCTGGCAATTTTGCTGTAGTTTTTAAGGATCTTTTCGGCGGCGGTGAGGGAAGGCTTGCACTCACCGATCCGGATAATGTGCTCGAATCCGGAATAGACATAATTGTCCATCCCCCAGGAAAAATAATCAATAATCTTGCATCCCTCTCCGGCGGTGAACAGACACTTATAGCTATAGGCATATATTTTGCAATACTTAAAGTGCGCCCTGCGCCTTTCTGTATCCTCGATGAAATAGAGGCTGCCCTTGACGAAGCGAATGTTGATCGCTATGCTGAATACCTGCTTCGCCTTACCGAAAATACTCAGTTCATAGCCATTACCCACCGCCGAGGCACTATGGAGCACGCGGACAGGCTCTATGGTGTAACCATGCAGGAAGATGGCGTTTCAAAACTGCTTGAACTCAGCCTTGCAGATGTTGCAAAAATAGAGTCATAGCTTTTGTGCGCACTAAAATTTTAGTATAATTTCCCACCGCTTTGGGAAGAATAGAATTGCCCTTATACTGCTAGGGCTGCGCTAAAGTAGCGCAATTTTCCTAAGGCGGTGAAATTATGAATATACTTATTATAGATGATGGGCTTGGTATTCCGAAAAAGTCGAGCCTTCCTACTCAAAACCAGGAAATTTTTAAGGAGCTCGGAACAGAAAATTTTTTCCGTCACCTTTCTTTTGCAAAAGAGCTTTCCCAAATGGGAGATAATGTGCTTTTTATCCGTGCAGTGCCTGAACCCATGGAGGAGGATACCGGTATTTTTGAATTTCGCGAGGAGGACGGCGTTTCCCACCTTGTTATAATGGTAGGCGAAAGCCGAAAGGGTGCCCGGCTTACTCTCAAGGGGTATTTCGACTTTTTTACCCTTCTTTCATCCAATGCTGCCGGAATTACCGGGCTTTTTAAGCCCGATGTTATAATCTGTGGCTCACTTCTTCCTTTCGGAGTATTTGCTGCAGCAAAAATGGCAAGGCTTGCGGATGCTGTGCTCATAACCGAGCTTTCGTGCTCACCCGTAGAAACTTTGAAAAGGCTTCGCCTCTGTTCTGCGCTAAGTCCAATAATTCCCGTGCTTAGGCGGGCAGTGAACGTCGCTTTTGAAAAAAGCGCCGCCGTGATAGGCCTTTACCCGGAATTTTTTCACGAGTTCACCGGACATGAGAATGCGCTTAGAATGCTCGCTACCGCGCCGGCAACACCCAATTCCCCTTCTGAGGATGCTAAACTTCTTAGGGCTTCCCTTGAGGCAATGGCTGAAGGCGATGTTTTTACCCTTTGTTTTTGCGGCGAAGTTCGTAAAGGGCTCTGCCTTGATACGCTTATTAAGGCCGCAAAAGGCTTTGATAAAAAACTTTCTGTAGTTATTATTGGCGACGGGAATTATAAAACTTTCCTACGCAGGCTCGTTCGAGAAAACAGCGTTACAAATGTCACCTTTTGCGACGGCATCCCGAAGGAGGACATTCCTTTTACCCTTGCCGCCGCCGGGGCAGTTTTTGTTCCGGAAAGCACTGTGCTCAAAGGTTTTGCAGCTGAAAGCGAATGCTTTTTCGCTGCGCTGCTTTCTGGGCGGCCCATTCTTGCTGCTGCTGATAAAAATGCGGAGTTTTTTCGCCAGTGCGGAGGAGCTGTGTTGACCTTACCCTTTGACCCTGATGGGTTTGCCCTTGCTATAAAAAACCTTATGGGCATTCCTGAAAGTGAAAGAAACCTTATGGGCTTTCGCGGAAAAGCCTTTGCTGAACTTCACTTTTCGGATCCTTTTGCAAAGGCTTACCGCACTGCAATAGACAATTTTGTTAAACAAAAGGAGTTTTGACAAATGATTCTTGTCATTGATATTGGAAACACCACCATGGAATTTGGAATATTCGACGGGGAAAGTCTTGTCGACGTATTCCGCCTTGGCTCAAAACGCGACATTTCCTCCGATGAGGTGGGCCTTTTTACCACACAGTTTTTTGAACAGCGCCATATTAAAATTAGTGCAATAAAAGACGTGGTCATAAGTTCCGTCGTTCCACAGCTCAATTATTCCATTACAAGCGCCATTAAAAAATATTTTGGGCTGGAGCCCTACATAATTGGAGAAAACCTTAAATGTAACATTCCTAACTTATATGAAAGTCCTAAAGACGTGGGCGTAGACCGTCTTGTGGATTCCTATGCTGCCGTAAGAAAATATGGAGCGCCGATAATTATAGTCGATTTTGGCACTGCCACCACCTGCGAAGCAGTTTCACCAAAAGGAGAATATCTTGGCGGGTTTATCTACCCGGGAATAAAGGTTTCTATGGATTCCCTTTATGAAAAGGCCTCTAAACTCCCAAAAATCGAACTTGTAAGGCCTGATATGAATATTGGCAAAAATACGGTTTCAAGTATGCAGTCCGGCGCATATTTTGGCTATCTTGGCGCGGTGGAAAAAATGATAGAAAAGTTAAAATCCGTTCTTGGAAGCGACACAAAGGTCGTCGGAACCGGCGGTTTCAGCCGTCTTTTTGAAGGAGAAACTGGGCTTTTTGACTATATTGATCAACGGCTTCCCCTTGACGGAATACGAATGGTCTATGAAGACGGGCCAAAAAGCATATAAGGTAAAAAGAGCGCCGCATATAGGCGTTATTGAAGAGAAAAACTTTCTCTTCAAACTGCAAGCTTATAATTAAAGCGG